>NZ_BACT01000127.1:0-3033 GCF_000333255.1 Methylobacterium sp. B1
TCCGAAGGATGACCACGGCACGGTCGCGCCGCGATAGCATATCTGCGCCGCAGCCGGTCAACGCAGCGCGCGATTCGGGCTTGCGCGGGGCGCGCGAACGCATAGGTCGGACAGGGAGAGGCGGGACATGAGGCGGGGTCGCGCCGGAGCGATCCCATCCAACCCCCTCATCCTGAGACGCGGCGCCGCCGCCTCGACGGCGGGCTGCAGGGTGGCGGACGGCCGGGACCCTCCTTCGAGGCCTCCGCGGCGCTTCGGCATCTCAGGATGAGGGGGTTGGACAGGATGACCGTCCCCTCGAGAATCACGGCAGCGGGGATGCGCGGACCGCCGCCCGGCAGCGACAGGACAGGCAAGGCCATGGACGACGCGAAGACCGAACCCAGCGCGCCTCCCACCGACGGGATGGGGCATGTGACCGCGAAGCTTCCGGTGGGGCAGGCCGATGTCGCCGCGGGTCTCGCCGAGGTCCGGGCGGCCATCGCCCGGGCCGCCGAGGATTCGGAGCGCGATCCGGCCACGGTCCAGCTCGTGGCCGTCTCCAAGACCGTGCCGGCCGAGGGCATCCTGCCGGCGCTCAAGGCCGGACAGCGGGTCTTCGGCGAGAACTACGTCCAGGAATCCGTAGCGAAATGGCCGGACCTCCGGGCCCGCTACCCGGATGTCGAGTTGCACCTCGTCGGGCCGCTGCAATCCAACAAGGCCCGGGAGGCGGTCGCCCTGTTCGACGTGATCCACTCCCTCGACCGGCTGTCGCTCGCGGCGGCGCTGGCCAAGGAGATCGACCGGTCCGGCCGGACGCCGAAGCTTCTGATCCAGGTCAATACCGGCGCAGAGCCGCAGAAGGGCGGCGTGCTCCCGGATCAACTCGACACCCTGCTCTCCGAATGCCAGGAGACCCACGGCCTCGCCATTCAGGGGCTGATGTGCATCCCGCCGGCGGAGGATCCGCCCTCGGCCCATTTCGCCCTGCTGGCCCGGCTCGCGAAGGCCCACAACCTGCCGATCCTCTCCATGGGCATGAGCGCGGATTTCCCCGCGGCGATCCAGCTCGGCGCCACCCATGTCCGGGTCGGGACCGCGATCTTCGGGGCCCGGACCCGGAAGGCCTGAGCCTGAGGTCGGGCCTCAGCCGATCCGCAGATGCGTCCGCGGCCCGAGGCGGCGCAGCAGCCGCAGCAGGTCGGCCCGGGCCAGGGCGACGCAGCCCTCCGTCGGGCGGTAGCCGTCCCGGGCGATGTGCAGGAAGATCGCCGAGCCCCGCCCCTTCCGGATCGGGGCGCGGTTGTAGTCGAGATCGATCACCACGTCGTAGAGCCCGTCGCCGCGCCACATCGATTCGGCGCTGATCTCGGGGGCCGGCAGGCGGATCGGCCGGTTGTAGCGGCGGTCCCGGCTCTCGTCGCACCAGCCGTCGTCGGGCCGGGTCGCCCGCAGGGGCAGCAGCGTGCGCGGCCGGATCCCGAGATGATCGGGCCGGTAGGCGCCGGCCCGCAGGCGGAAGCGCCCGCGCGGCGAGCCGCCGTCGCCCTCGCGCTTGTCGATCACGATCCCGCCCGCCCCGAGGGCGCAGGGGATCACCGCCGGGCCGACGAGAAGCTGCCCGCGCCGCCGGTCCCCCACCGTGGCCCGCACGCGGATGTCCCCCAGGGTCAGGCGGACGGGTCCCCTGCTCGGCCGCCGCATCTCCGTCCTCCCGAATCCACCCGGTCCGGCGCGCCTTATGCCCGAGATCCGTACTCCGAACCGGTGAAAAATTGCGCGCAAGGCAACTTCCGGCCACAAAGGGCGCTCTATTTCTCGGTTGAACCCGGGCCGCCGAGCCGGGATTCGGGAGCCAGCCCACCGCCTCGCCGTGGGGTCCGACGCCTTGATCCTGAAGCGGTGCGCCCCGATCCCGCAGCCCGTTCACCGCGGCGATTGCCGCGGCGGCGAAAGGATGCGGAAACACAAGCCTCGGTAGAGTCGCGCCGCGATCCTGCCGAGATCCTGACGTCATCGCATGCTGCACCCGGCAGGCGGCCCCCGCCTCTCCCGCAGCCTGCTCTGGGGCCCCGGACGATGCCGAATGCCTACCGCCTGCTGATCTGCGACGACGACGCGATCCTGCGCGATACTCTCACCGAGCAGCTCGATCTCTGCGACGAGTTCACGGTCTTCACCGAAGCCAACGCCACGGACGCGATCCGACGGGTCGCCGCCGAGCGCATCGACCTCGCCGTGATGGATGTCGGCCTGCCCGACCTCGACGGGCGCGAGGCCGTGCGCCGGATGCGGGCCGGCGGCTTCCGCGGCCCGGTGATCATGCTGACCGCCCAGGATTCCGAGGCGGACCATGTCGAGGGGCTGGAGGCCGGCGCCAACGACTACGTCACCAAGCCGTTCAAGTTCGGCATCCTGCTGGCCCGGATCCGCGCCCACCTGCGCAGCCATGAGGCCTCCGAGGACGCGGTGTTCCAGATCGGCCCCTACACGTTCCGGCCGGGGGCCAAGCTCCTCGTCGGCGAGCGCGGCTCGAAGCTGAAGCTCACCGAGAAGGAGACCGCGATCCTGCGCTTCCTCTACCGGGCGGGCCGGGCCGTGGTGAACCGCGACACCCTCCTCGCCGAGGTCTGGGGCTACAACGCCCAGGTGACCACGCACACGCTGGAGACGCATATCTACCGGCTGCGCCAGAAGATCGAGCCGAACCCCGCCACCGCCGCGATCCTCGTGACCGAGGGGGGCGGATACAAGTTGCTGCCCTGACGAATTGAAGCTTTACGTGTAGGCGATCCGGCAGGTTCGCGTATGCGCAGGGTGGTGAGGCGTTCTTGGGGCTCGACGACGACATCGCGATCCTCGCGGCCGCACCGCTGTTCGGCTTCCTCGACCGGGATGCCCTGCGCCTGCTGACCTTCGCGGCGGAGCGCCGCGACCTCGCGGACGGCGACCTGCTGTTTTCCCGCGGCGATCCGGCCGATGGCGGCTTCGTGGTGATGGCCGGGACGATCCGGCTGGCACCCCGGTCCCCGGGGCCGAGCCGGGCGGCCG
>NZ_BACT01000126.1:0-16066 GCF_000333255.1 Methylobacterium sp. B1
CAACATCGCGGCGACCGAATCAGCTTCAGCGACGCGGAACTCGACGCCCTCGATGCGGTGAGCGCCCTGCCGCCGGAATATCCGGGCTGGATGTTCGAGCGCCAGGGCGCCCGGGCGCAGCAGCTCGCGGAATCGGGCCGGCCCGGGGTGCGGTGAGGCGGCTCACGCCGCCTTCCGGCGCTCCGGATAGAGCCCGTACAACCCCTCGGCGCTGGCCTCGCAGATGCCGCGTTCGGTGATGATGCCGGTCACCAGCCGGGCCGGGGTCACGTCGAAGGCGGGATTCGCCACGGGACTGCCGGGGGAGACCACCTCGATCGTGGCGAAGCCGCCATCGGGCAGCCGTCCGGTCATATGGGTGACCTCGCGCCCGTCGCGCTCCTCGATCGGGATCTCCTTGACCCCGTCGTCGAGGGTCCAGTCGATGGTCGAGAACGGCAGGGCGGCGTAGAACGGCACGCCGTTGTCGTGGGCCGCCAGCGCCTTCAGGTAGGTGCCGATCTTGTTGCAGACGTCGCCGCTCGCCGTGGTCCGGTCCGAGCCGACGATGCACAGGTCGACGCCGCCGTGCTGCATGAGGTGGCCGCCGGCATTGTCGGCGATGACCGTGTGCGGCACGCCGTGGCCGTTCAGCTCGAAGGCCGTGAGCGCGGCACCCTGGCTGCGCGGCCGGGTCTCGTCGACCAGGACATGCACCGGCACCCCCCGCTCGTGGGCGGCGTAGATCGGCGCCAGCGCCGTGCCCCAATCCACCGTGGCGAGCCAGCCGGCATTGCAGTGGGTCAGCACGGTGACCGGTCTGTCGCCGCCCTTGGCCCTATGCAGGTCGGCGATGACCTGGCTGCCATGGGCGCCGATGGCGCGGCAGCTCGCCACGTCCTCCTCGGCGATGCGGCCGGCCTCCGCGAAGGCGCGGGCGAAGCGCTCGTCCGGCGCAACCTGCCGCAGGTTGGTGGAGACCCGATCCAGCGCCCAGCGCAGGTTGATGGCGGTCGGACGTGTCGCCGCGAGCGTCGCCACCGCCCGGTCGATCCCGTCGTGGGAGGCATCCGCCCGCATGGCCAGCGCCAGCCCGTAGGCGGCCGTGACGCCGATCAGGGGTGCGCCCCGCACGATCATCGTGCGGATCGCCACCGCGGCGTCCTCCAGCGTGGCGAGGCGCTTCAGCTCGAACGCGAAGGGCAGGCGGGTCTGGTCGATCACCTGGACGCTGACGCCGTCCGGGTCCGGGAAGATCGTGCGGTAGGGCTGGCCGTCGATATTCATGGCCGCTCCTGTGCCACAGCGGGGCGGCTTTTGCATCCTCCCGGGCGGGATCGCGACGGCCCGAGGAGGCCCGGCCGGGCGCCGGTGAGCCTTCCTCAACCTTAGCAGGTCGTTAAGGCGGTCATGCCTAGCCTCGGGCGTAAGTCCCCGTCTTGCGTCCGGTCCCGCATGCGCTCGCTTCGCCGTCCCGCATCGCCCTACGAGACTTTCGTCGACAGCGTTCGCCCCTTCCTGGGCAAGCGCCTGACGGAACTCGGCGGTTTCGTGCTCTTCACCGGCGCGGTCGCGCTGACCGTGGCCCTGGCCACGTGGTCGATCGACGACCCGAGCCTCAACCACGCCACCGACCACGCCGCCCACAACGTCCTCGGCCAGCCGGGCGCCGTCGTGGCCGATCTCGCCATGCAGATCCTGGGCCTGGGCTCCCTGGCCTTCGTGCTGCCGCCGGTCCTCTGGGGCATCCGGCTGATGCGCGAGCGCAACCTGCCCGAGGGCGGCCTGCGCATCGCGCTCTGGATCATCGGCTTCTGCGCCGCCAGTGCGGTGGCGAGCGCGCTCCCGCCGACGACCCGCTGGCCGCTGCCCACCGGCCTCGGCGGCGTGGCCGGCGACGGCCTGCTGTCGATGGCGCGGGTGATCGTCGGGGCGGTCTCGTCCGCGGCGGCCCATCTCGTCGGCTTCGGCTACGCGGCGGTGGCGATCCTCAGCCTGACCGGTGCCTGCCGCTTCGGCGCCGTCGAGGAGGAAAGCCTGCACGACGACCCCTATCCCGTCCGCCGCGCCCCGGCGCGCGGCCGGGAATCGGCCCGCGACGAGCGCGAGGATTCCGACGAGCCGAGCCTCGGCCTCGTGGGTGTCGGCGCCCTGGCGCAGGGGCTGATGGGCCTGCGCGTCGCCGCGGCGGACCGGATCGCGGCATGGCGCGCCGGCCGGGCCGAGCCGATCGACAGTGCCTCGCCGGCCCTCGCGGCCCGGCGCGCCTTCACGGATGCGGATCTGCCCTGGGCCGACCACCTGCCCGAGGGACGGGCGCCGGGGCCGGGTCGGCGCGAGCCGGTCTTCGAGGCGCCCGAGGACGGCCCCCCGGCCACGACCGCCCGCCGAATCGCGGCGCCGCAGGTCGATGCGGAGGACGAGCTGGAGGCGTTCGAGGCGCCGCAGAGCCCGGTCCCGCCGCGCTCCGAACCCACCGCCTCCCGGGTCGCTCCGCCCCCGGCCGCGCCGGTGCCGGCGCGCCGCGCGCCCGCGCCGCCCGTCCGCCCGGAGGATTACGCCCTGCCCGCCCTCGACCTGCTGGCCGCCCCCCGCGGCCCGTCCCAGGCGAGCCTGATCTCGGCGGACGCCCTGGAGCAGAACGCCACGCTCCTCGAGGCGACGCTGGGCGATTTCGGCGTGCGCGGCGACATCCTGGCGGTGCGGCCGGGCCCGGTCGTCACCCTCTACGAGCTGGAGCCGGCACCGGGCACCAAGTCCAGCCGCGTCATCGCGCTCGCCGACGACATCGCCCGGTCGATGTCGGCGGTCTCGGCCCGCGTCGCGGTGGTGCCCGGCCGGAACGCCATCGGCATCGAACTGCCGAACGCCAAGCGCGAGACGGTGTATCTGCGCGAGCTCCTGGCCTCCACGGATTTCGCCGAGAGCAAGCACAAGCTGGCCCTGTGCCTGGGCAAGAACATCGGCGGCGAGCCGATCATCGCCGACCTCGCGCGCATGCCGCACCTGCTGGTGGCCGGCACCACCGGCTCGGGCAAGTCGGTGGCGATCAACACCATGATCCTCAGCCTGCTCTACCGGCTGAAGCCGGAGGAGTGCCGGCTGATCATGGTCGATCCGAAGATGCTGGAGCTGTCGGTCTACGACGGCATCCCGCACCTGCTCTCCCCCGTGGTCACCGACCCCAAGAAGGCGGTGATCGCCCTCAAATGGGCGGTGCGCGAGATGGAGGAGCGCTACAAGAAAATGGCCAAGATCGCCGTCCGGAACATCGACGGCTACAACGCCCGGGTCGCCGAGGCGGCGGCGCGCGGCGAGGTGCTGACCCGGACCGTGCAGACCGGCTTCGACCGCCACACCGGCGAGGCGGTCTACGAGGACGAGGCGATGGATCTGGCGCCGCTGCCGTACATCGTGATCGTGGTCGACGAGATGGCCGACCTGATGATGGTGGCCGGCAAGGACATCGAGGGGGCGATCCAGCGTCTGGCGCAGATGGCGCGGGCGGCGGGCATCCACCTGATCATGGCGACGCAGCGGCCTTCGGTGGACGTGATCACCGGCACGATCAAGGCGAACTTCCCGACCCGGATCAGCTTCCAGGTGACGAGCAAGATCGACTCGCGCACGATCCTGGGTGAGATGGGCGCGGAGCAGCTTCTGGGCCAGGGCGACATGCTGTTCATGGCCGGCGGCGGGCGCACGACCCGGGTGCACGGGCCGTTCTGCTCGGACAGCGAGGTCGAGACCGTCGTGGCGCATCTCAAGCGCCAGGGCCGCCCCAGCTACCTCGACGCCGTCACGGCGGATGACGAGGAGGGCGCGCCCGAGAAGGGCGGCGAACGGGCCGGGAAGGGGAAGGCCGGCGCGGCGGAACTCGAACTCGACGGCGCCGTGTTCGACCAGGGCTCCTTCGGCGAGGCCGGCGGCGATCTCTACGATCAGGCCGTGCAGGTGGTGCTGCGCGACCAGAAGGCGTCGACGAGCTACATCCAGCGCCGCCTGCAGATCGGCTACAACCGCGCCGCCTCGCTCATGGAGCGGATGGAGATCGAGGGCATCGTCGGTCCGGCCAACCATGCCGGCAAGCGCGAGATCCTGGTGGAGGAGGCGGTCGGCTGAGCGTGCGGGCGCCGGTGCCGCCGGTTCCGGTCCGGCGCCCGTCCCAGTCCCCGGCCTCATCCTGATCTCTTGGGGCCGGAATGCCCGGTCCGACAGCCTGCAGCGTCGCGGTCAAAAATTTTCGCTCGGCCTGGAACCCGACCTCCCCCGGCACGTTACGCGCGTGCGAGGCCCGGAAACGGGCTCGCGGTGAGGGCGCCGGACACGGTGTCCGGCGTCGCTTGTAGTCACGTTGCTCGTCGGAGGATGTGGTTATGAGGACTTACGACGTTTCGCCCCTGTTCCGGTCGTCCATCGGGTTCGACCGCCTGTTCGAGCTGCTCAATCAGGCTGAGCGCGTCGAGCCTTCGGCCGCTTGGCCGCCCTACAACATCGAGAAGGTCGCCGAGGACCAGTATCGCATCACCATGGCGGTGGCGGGCTTCACGCCCGAGGAGATCGAGCTGACCCAGCAGGACACCACGCTCCTGGTGTCCGGTCAGAAGGCCGCCCAGGAGGGCGAGAGGCACTACCTCCACCGCGGCATCGCGGCGCGCACCTTCCGCCAGACCTTCAATCTGGCCGAGCACGTGACGGTCGTGGGCGCGTCCCTGGAGAACGGCCTGCTCACCGTCGCGCTGAAGCGCGAGGTGCCGGAGGCGCTCAAGCCCCGCCGCATCGCCATCGGCGGCACGACGGCCGCGTCCGGCCAGGACAACGCCCCGGCTCAGATCGCCCGCGACGCCAAGGCAGCCTGATCGGCGGCCCGGGCCGCGCGTCCGGGCACCCCGTGCCGACACGCATGACATCCCTCACGGGTCCGCGGACCCGCCGCGGGCCTGTTCCCACGACTGCATCGCATGCGCTGGAGAATGGACCATGAGCGTGAGAGATCTGATTCCCTGGAGCCGCAGCACGGCCCCGGCGCCCACCGCCCTGTCGCAGGAGCCGGCCAGCCCGTTCCTGACGCTGCACCGGGAGATGAACCGCCTGTTCGACGACGTGTTCAGCGGGTTCGGCGGCGTGCCGAGCCTCGCGAGCCGCGGCATCGGCTGGCCGCAGGTCGAACTGGTGGAGGCGGACGGGGCGCTGCGCGTCTCCGCCGAGCTTCCCGGCCTCGACGAGAAGGACGTCGAACTCCTCATCGCGGACGGTGTCCTGACCTTGAAGGGCGAGAAGCGTGCCGAGACCACCGACAGGGCGCGCGGCTATTCCGAGCGCAGCTACGGCCGTTTCGAGCGGTCGATCGCCCTCCCCGTGCCGGTGGAGGAGGACAAGGCCGAGGCGACGTTCCGCAACGGCGTGCTCACCGTGACGCTGCCGCGGGCCGCCGAGGCGCCGGAACGCCGTCGGCGCATCGCGATCAACGCTACCGGCGCGCCGGCCGCCAAGCACTGAGCCGGCTTTGGATCGACCTTGCCTGCGGCCGCCCCGGCGGCCGCAGACCTGAACGCATGATGCGGCCGCCGGTGCGTCCCGATCAACGTGCCGGCTGCCCCTGCCTTTGCTCACGACGAGGAGGGTTGCATGCAGCCGATCGATACGACGTCCATCCATCCCGAGATCGAGCGCCTCGGTCCGGTGGCGGCCGCCACCCTGAGACCGCAGGCGGTCGAGCCGTTCGACGCCTTCGTGGCGCCGGGCGACGTCTTCCGGCATCCCCGAGAGGTGCTGCGCTATCCGGGCCTGTCGCACGCCGAGAAGCGGGCGATCCTGGCCTCCTGGGCCTCCGACGCACGGGCGGTCGAGTCCTGTCCGGCGCTGCGCTGCTTGCCCGGTTGCCGGGCCGAGCCCGTGCCGCTCGACGCGATCCTGGACGCGCTCCAGGCGCTCGACGAGGGTTCGGCCCCGCCCGTCTCTCCGGCGCCGCCCAAGCCGCTCTTCCCCGCGGCGTTCACCCGCCGCTGGCGGCGCGGTCCGACCGGGCGCGAGCCTCAGCTGAACTGAGCCGGAGGCGTCCGATGGCAACCTTCGACCTGAGGGGTGGGCACAGGCGCGTATCCCGGTTGCGGCATGGCCGGCGTGGCGGGCCGGTGCAGGCGACCGACTGGGCTGTGCTGGGCCGCTGGATCCTGTCCGCCGCGCTGTGCGTCGCTTTGGCCGCGCTCTGCCCGTCACCGGCCCTGCCCTGGGTGCTGGCCGTGCTGCTGAGCCTGTCGGGCTTCGTGTGGCTCGGTCTTGCGATCACGCAGGCCGGGCCGCCGGCCAAAACCCCGCATCTGACTGCCTGGGACGCCGCGCTGCTCTCGTTCGCGGCGAGCTTCGGCGTGCAATCGGCGGCGCGGCTCGGTCTCTTCGGCGGCTGAGCGCGCCTCAACAGGGAGGCAACCATGCAGGATCGTACGATCGGACTCGGAGACGACACGCCGCTCGCGGGCGCAACGAGGCGCGCTGGCCGCCGGGCGCCGATCCGCCACGGCGGGCGCTCGGTCGAGACATCCGGCCCCGCCCGGGCCGAGAGGGGCGGCCTCGCCGTCGAGCGGGCGACGCCTCCGGAGATCGCGGCGCCGATGGGCCGGACCGGCGAGACCGGCACGCCCGCCACGGAGGAGGCGCTGACAGGCCCGACAGGGGAGCGGGCGGCAGCCTCTGCCGCGGGCCGGAGCCGCGCCGACAGGCCCGCGCCCGACCCGGCGGACCGACGCGGTCGGCCAGGCACTGTGCGGGTCTGGCGCTCGAACCGGGACGCGGCGCCCGTGCAGGTCCGCGCGACGGCGCAGGGTCGTTCCGCGGACGATCGCGTGCCCGAGGGGCTGCCGGATCTGGAGCGAGCCCTGGTCAACCCGGCCGCGGTGTTCGCCACGCCGGCCGCGGTCCTCGATCATCCCCGGCTGCTGCCCAGCTGCAAGCGCGAAATCCTGCGGCGCTGGGCGTGGGACGAGTACCTGAAGGAGGTCGCCGCCGCCGAGGGCATGGCCGATGGCGAGCCGTCCCGGCTCGACGCCGTGACGGTTGCCCTACTGGCGCTCGGCGAGACGCGGCGTCCGCATCCCGCCGCGCCGGCCGCCGCGATCCCCGGCCTGCGGGGACGTCCGCAGGCCGCGTGAGGCCGGAGCCGGCCGTCAGACCGGATCGGCCGGTCCCGGATCGATCCAGGCTTCGGCCCTCGGGGCGCTGCGGCCCGGCGGTGTGCGCCCTGACGGAGGCGTGAGGCTGGCGCGACGCGCCCTCACACCACCGAGAACCGGAACTCCGTCGTCGCCGCGAAGGTCTCGCCCGGCCGCAGGACCGCGGAGGGAAAGGCCGGCTGGTTCGGCGCGTCCGGAAAGCCCTGCGTCTCGAAGCAGACGCCATCCCCGGACCGGTAGATGCGTCCGGAGGGCCCGATCAGCCGCCCGTCGAGATTGTTGCCGCTGTAGAGCTGCAGCGCCGGCTGCGTGGTCCAGACGTCGAGCCGGCGCCCGCTGCCGGGGGCGATGCAGGTGGCGGCCGGCCGCAGCGTCCCTGCGGCCCCGCGCAGGACGAAGGTGTGATCGTAGCCCTTGGCGTAGGCGAGCTGCGGGTCCCCCTCGCGGATCCGGGTCTTCAGGGCCCGGGGCGTGCGGAAGTCGAACGGCGTCCCGGCGACCGGCTGGAGCGCGCCGGTGGGGATCTGGGTCGCGTCCGTCGGCGCGAATGCGTCCGCTTCGACCTGCACGATGTGGCCGAGGACGCTGCCCGTCCCCTCGCCGGCGAGGTTGAAGTAGCTGTGGTTGGTGAGGTTCACGACCGTCGGCCGGTCGGTGACGGCGGCGTAATCGATGCGCAGCACGCCGTCCTCGGGAAGGCTGTACGTCACGCGGACATCGAGGGTGCCGGGAAATCCCTCTTCCCCGTCCGGGGAGCGGCGGCTCAGGACGAGGCGCGTCGCCTCGGAGAGGTCCGCCCGCCACAGGCGCCGGCCGAAATTGTCCGGGCCGCCGTGGAGGGTGTTGGGCGCCTCGTTCACAGGCAGGCGATAGCTCTGCCCGTCGAGGCTGAAGCGCCCGCCCGCGATGCGGTTGGCGTAGCGGCCGACGATGGCGCCGAAGCTCGGGCTCAGCGTCTCGTAGGCCGCGAGGGTGTCGAGGCCGAAGACGACGTTGGCCGAATGGCCGGCGCGGTCGGGCACCTCGATCGCCGTGACGGCCGCGCCGAAATCGATGATGGCGACGCGCAGACCGTCCCGGCTCAGGACATGGCGGGTGACCGGCCGGCCATCCGCGGTGGTGCCGAACGCTTCGGCCGGCATCGGTCTAGCGCTTCCAGACGCCGAGCCGTTCGCTCCGGGCGTGATCTTCGGCCGCGACCATTCGGGGCTCGCCTCCGGCGAGGCGCGACCGCCACCGTTGAACAGCACCACCTCGGAGAGGTCGCGCCCGTCCACGAGGCAATTCATGGTCGTGCTGCCGGGGGCGGGCTGGCAGGTCACCGGCCGGTTGCCGATGTACCGGGCCAACTCCTCCGCCTGACCGCCGCGCACCCATTCGACGCCGAACAGATGCACGACCTTGCCGCCGACCTTGAGGGTCGCGGTATCGATGACTTGGGCCTGTCCCGTCACGGCATTCGGCGGCAGCGGCGCGTCGGGCTCGGACTCGCCTCCGGTTTCGGGGGGCGGCGTGACCGTGTCGGGGGCTGCCGCCGGGGCGCCGGAGGAGGGATTGTTCGGGGTGGCGCCGTTCGGGGCCTCCGTTCGGGGCGCGGCCGGGGCCGCGGGACGCGCGGGATCGGGCGCACGGCCCTCCAGGACGAGGCCCGCGGCGATCACCGCCGCCAGGGTGCCGGCACTGGCGCCCAGGAGCAGGCGGCGCTGCCGGCGTGCGCCCTCGTCCGCGCCGTCTCCGCCGCGGCCGAACCGGTCGCGCAGACGGCCGAAGCCGTCACGGAGGGACTCTCCGACGCGGCCGGGGCCGCTGTTCCAGGCCGTTGCCGGATCGACCCCCGGGCTCGCCCCCGTGGCCGCGTCGGTCCGGACCGTCGCGGGACGGGCGAACCGGCCGCGCAGGCTCGTCCGCAGGGTGGCGAACCGGCCGGCGGCGCTCTGCGCCAGAACCCGACCCTGCTCGGAGGAGCGCTCCGCCAGGGAGCGGGCCCGTTCGGACTGGGTTTCGACGAAGCGCGCGGTGGCGGCCTTCATCTCGTAGGCGCCGCTCAGCAGGGACGAATCGCGGGCCTCGTCGGCGGCCTCCGGCGCCGATTCGGGTTCGGGCTCGGGCGGCAGGAACAGGGCCGGATGCCGGGCGCGCAGGTCCGCCACGAGATCCACGAGGGTCATCGGCTCGGACGTGTCGTCCCGCAGGCGCACGGCACCGTGTCGATCGAGCACGCGGAGGCCGGTTCCCGCCTCATCGGGGGTGCAGGCGGCCTCGGCCAGGAGCTCGAGGGTCCGGACCGCCACGGGGCGCGGGCGCGCCCGCGCGATCTCGGCCCGGATTGCCTCGCGCAGGGCGAGGCGGCCGGGACCGTCGAGGGCCGGACGCGCCGGCTCCGCCGCCTGTTTCCCCACCACCATCGAAGACGTCATACACCCGATCCCGGCATCACCGCGCGCGGCGTGAAGGAGGCCCGGCCGTGCCTCCCGACGAAGCCCGCCCGGGGCGCCTCACGGAACGCCCGAGCACCGGGACCGATCCCATGACGCACCACCTCGCACGCCCCTGCCCGCCGCGAGGCGGCGGACCATGATCCGGGGCTCTTACGCCTTGCCGGGCGAAGCGGCCAGGGTTCCGGCCTGGATGCTCCGCCGCAGGACGCGACCGGTCTCGCCGAGGATGTAGGGTCGCGTGCCCGCGAAGCCGACCTCCAAGATCAGCTCGGCCTCGCCGCTGGAGACGGCGCCGCGCCCCGGATTGGCGGTGCGGAAATCGACGATCGTGCGGATCGTACAGGTCTCGGCATCGCAGGCGGCGCGCATCGCCCGCGGCTCGTAGCGACGCTCGGGCCAGCGCTGCACGAAGCTGCGCTTCTCGGCCACGAGGCCCGCCGTGGTGATCGGCCGCCCATAGAAGCGCACGCGGGTCGCGTAGAACCGGGTCGCGGCATCGACCATCGTGTCGCTCGAACCCGAGACGGTGGCGAGGTAGCTCGTGGCCAGCGCCCGGGCGGCGGCGGCGCGCTCGGCCGAGACGCCGGATGCCGGGACCATCGCGGCCGGCGTCTCGGCGAGCCGGTGCTGAGGGCGCGCGTGATGGTGCAGGGATTCCCGGACCGGCGGGCGCTCCAGGGCGGCGGCCCGCTTCGGTCCCGGCCCCCGCGTCGCCGCAGCCTTCGGCAGGGCATCCTCCCCCGGTTCCGGTCTGGCGGCCTGCCGGAGCGGCTCGGCGCCGCGCCCGCCTTCGGGCGGGGCTTTCGCCTGAGCGGTGACGGGCTCCTGGGTCTGAGGGCCTGCGGCTTTGAGCGGGGCCTTCGGGGCAGCCGCAACGGGCGCGGCCGCCCGCGGGGGCGGATCCACCCAGCCGCCCCCGCCTGCAGCACCCGGCTGCTGGGCCGCGGCAGAGCCCACGATGGCGAGCGGCAGGACCAAGCCCAGGACGAGGGCCTGGGGACGGGTGGGACGTGTGGCGGGCATCGGTGCCTTCCTGGCGGCCGGGGCGGACTGAGAGAGAACGCGCCTGCGTGAGTGCGAGGTTCCACGGGGGCTTCGGGCGCGCGTCACATCCTGCCCGACTGCGCGGCGGCGACCAGCCCTGGATTGCGGGGATGATGGGGTTGCGTTCGTGCGTTTGGGTACCAAGTCGGGGACAGTCTCGGCCTTTCGCCGTTCCCGCGTTCCCCTGGCACCCCCTTGCCGCCGTGCACCGAGGATCCCTTGGCCCGACCTGAGACCGAAACGCTGTCCGGCACCCGTCCCGGACGCACACGATGAGCACGCGCCAGCGCCGGGCCCTGCTGATCTGTAACGCCAAGGCCCGCAATGGCGCCCTGGATCTCGACGAGGTGCGCGCCATCCTGCGGGAGGGCGGGATCGAGCCGGAGGAGCCGTCGCCGGAGGCCGATTGCCGGGATGTCATCCGCGACCGCGCCGGCGCGGTCGACCTCGTGATTCTCGGCGGCGGCGACGGCACCATGAACTACGCCGCCCCGGCTCTGGTGGAGGCCGGCCTGCCCTTCGCCATCCTGCCGCTTGGCACGGCCAACGACCTCGCCCGCTCCCTCAACCTGCCGCTGGATCCCCTGGCGGCCGCCCGCTTCATCCCCGCCGCCGAGGCGCGGCCGGTGGATCTCGGCTGGGTCAACGGTCACTACTACTTCAACGTGGCGAGCATCGGCTTCTCCGCCGAACTCGCCGGCGAACTCACGGCGGAATCCAAGAAGACCTGGGGCGTGCTCGGTTACGCGGTCGCGGCTGTCCGCGTGCTGCGCCGTGTCCGGCCCTTCACCGTGACGATCGAGCATGACGGCACGGTGGAGAAGGTCACCACGATCCAGGTCTCGGTGGGCAATGGCCGCCACTACGGCGGCGGCATGACCGTCGAGGAGATGGCCGCGGTGGATGACGGCAAGCTGGATTTCTACAGCCTGGAGATCGATCACTGGTGGCGGCTCATCACGCTGCTCCCGGCGCTTCGGCGGGGCACGCATGGACGGGCGGCCGACGTGCGGGCGTTCCACGCGCAGGAGATCCGCCTCTCCACCCGCAGACCCCGGCCGGTGAACACCGACGGCGAGCTGACCACGCACACGCCCGCCCACTTCAAGGTCTTCCCGCAGATTCTGCGGGTGCTGGCCCCCGAGCCGGTGCGCGGCCCCAGCCCGTTCGACCTGACCACCCTGGGCAGCCGCTTGTTCCCGACCAGTGAGGCCCCCAGCCTGTGACCGACCTGCTCCAACTCGCGAGCCAGCCGGCCGTCTGGGCCGCCCTCGCCACCCTGGTGGTGATGGAGGTGGTGCTCGGGATCGACAACCTGATCTTCATCTCGATCCTGACCAACAAGCTGCCGGCCGACCAGCAGACCCGGGCGCGGCGTATCGGCATCGGGCTCGCGCTGATCCTGCGGCTGGGGCTGCTCGGCACCGTGGCGTTCATCGTGCAGCTGACCGAACCGGTCTTCGCGGTGCTCGGCCAGGCTTTCTCCTGGCGCGACCTGATCCTGATCGGCGGCGGCCTGTTCCTGCTGTGGAAGGCCACCAAGGAGATCCACCACACGGTGGATCCGGAGCCCGAGACGGACAGGCCGACCGGGGGCAGCCTGGGCTTCGGCGCGGCGATCGGCCAGATCCTGCTCCTCGACCTCGTCTTCTCCGTCGACTCGATCATCACCGCGGTGGGCATGACCGAGCACGTGCCGGTGATGATGGTGGCGGTGGTGGCCGCCGTGGTGGTGATGCTGGTCGCCGCCGAGCCGCTCTCGGCCTTCATCGCCCGAAACCCCAGCGTGGTGATGCTGGCGCTCGGCTTCCTGATCATGATCGGCATGACGCTGATCGCCGAGGGGTTCGGCGCGCATGTGCAGAAGGGCTACGTCTACACGGCCATGGCCTTCTCGGCCGGCGTCGAGAGCCTCAACATGCTGGCCCGCCGGCGCCGCCGTCCCGCCCGGGACGGCGTCCCCGCGTCGACCGGGCCGGCGCGGCGCGCCTGAGGCGGAGCGACCGTCATGTGGATCCGCGCAGCCCTCCTCCTGCTGCTCCCCGCCGCCGCACATGCCGAGACGAGACCGATGGCACCCGATCCGACGGTCCTGCACGACCTCGCCCCCACAGGCACGCTCCGGGCGGCGATCAATCTCGGCAACCCGGTGCTCGCTCAGGGAGGCCCGGACGGGCCCGCGGGGGTCTCGGTGGATCTGGCCCGGGCCCTGGCGGCGCGGCTCGGGGTGCCGGTGGCGTTCATCACCTATCCGGGAGCGGGCGCGGTTTCGGGCTCGGCGGGCTCCGGAACCTGGGACATCTGCTTCCTGGCGATCGACCCCAAGCGCGCCGAGGGGATCAGCTTCACCGAGCCCTACGTGCTGATCGCCGGCAGCTACCTCGTGCCGGCCGCCTCGCCGCTCCGGTCCCCGGAGGCGGTGGATCGCGACGGCGTACGCGTCTCGGTGGGGCGCGGCAGCGCCTACGACCTGTTCCTGACCCGCGCCCTGACGCACGCGGCCCTGGTGCGGGCACCGACCTCGGCCGAGGCGGTGACGGCCTTCGTGCGGGACGGGTTGGAGGTGGCGGCGGGCGTGCATCAGCCGCTGGCCGCCTACGCGGCGGCGCATCCGGAGGTGCGATTGCTGCCGGGGCACTTCATGGAGATCCCGCAGGCCATGGGCCTGCCGGTCGGACGCGCGGCCGGGGCCGCCTACCTCGCCGCGTTCATCGCGCAGGCGAAGCGGGACGGACTGGTGCGGCGCGGTCTGGAAGCCAGCGGGCAGGACCCGGAGTTGGCGGCGCCTTGAGGGGCGTCACGCGGCGCGCTGAGGCCTTCGTCAACCCGGCGCTGTGACAGAGGCCCGGCAGAGCCGTCTTCGCCCTGGAATCCGCTGACCTCACCCGTGCCCTCATCCTGAGGTGCCCGCGTCGGCGGGCCTCGAAGGAGGGCACCCAGGATCGCCCGGCTGGCGGGAGCTCTCCTTCGAGGCCTCCGCTGCGCTCCGGCACCTCAGGATGAGGATGGAGGGTGGGATGGAGTCGATTCCCGATGGGATCGGCAGATCGACGCCTCACACCACCAGGTTCACGATCCGCCCCGGCACGACGATGACCTTGCGGGGCGCCTTGCCCTCCAGGACCTTCTGGACTGCCTCCAGCGCCAGGGTCGCGGCCTCCACAGCCTTGGCGTCGGCATCGCGCGGCACGGTGACGTCCGCACGCTTCTTGCCGTTGATCTGGACCGGCAAGGTGATCTCGTCCTCGACGAGGAGCCCCGCCTCGGTCTCGGGCCAGGGCGCCTGGGCCACGAGGCCGCCGCGGCCGAGGACGGACCAGCACTCCTCGGCGAGGTGCGGCATCATCGGGGCGATGAGCTGGACCAGGATGCCGGCGGCCTCCCGCGCCGCTTGTCCCGAGACCGGCCCGCGCAGGCCATCCTCCAGGGCGTTGGCCAGGGTGTAGATGTGGGCGACGCAGCGGTTGAAGCGCAGGCGCTCGATATCGTCCTGCACGGAGGCCAGCGCCCGGTGGGCGGCCTTGCGCAGGGGCAGGTCCGCGGCGCCGTCGCCGGTCGCCTGCACGGCCGCGTTGACCAGCCGCCAGACCTTCTGGACGAAGCGGGCCGCGCCCTGCACGCCCTCCTCGGTCCAGATCACGTCGCGCTCCGGCGGCGAGTCGGAGAGCATGAACCAGCGCGCCGTGTCGGCCCCATAGCTCGCGATGATGTCGTCGGGGTCGACCACGTTCTTCTTCGACTTCGACATCTTCTCGATGGCGCCGATCGTGATCGGCGCCTGAGTTTTCACGTGAAACGCGCGGCGCTCGCCCTCCTCCGTGGCGAAGCGGATCTCGGCCGGGGGCACCCAGGCGCCGGCCGCGTCCTTGTAGGTTTCGTGGACGACCATGCCCTGCGTGAACAGGCCGGCGAAGGGCTCGGAGACGCCGGCCCAGCCGGTCTCGCGCATCGCCCGCATGAAGAACCGGGCGTAGAGCAGGTGCAGGATCGCGTGCTCGATGCCGCCGATATACTGGTCCACCGCCAGCCAGCGATCGACCACGGCGCGGTCGGTGGGCGCGTCCGTGAGCCAGGGCGCGGTGAAGCGGGCGTAGTACCAGGACGAATCGACGAACGTGTCCATCGTGTCGGTCTCGCGCCGGGCCGGCGCGCCGCATTGCGGGCAGGGCACGTTCCGCCACGCCGCGTCGCGCTCCAGCGGGTTGCCGGGCTGATCGAAGGAGACGTCCTCGGGGAGCTTCACCGGCAGGTCGGACACCGGAACCGGGACCGGGCCGCAGGACTCGCAGTGGATGATCGGGATCGGGCAGCCCCAGTAGCGCTGGCGGGAGACGCCCCAGTCGCGCAGGCGGAACTGGACCTTGCGCTTGGCGATCCCCTCCCCTTCCAGGCGCCGCGCCACGGCCTCGAAGGCCTCCCCGGTGCTCATGCCGTCGAGGAAGCGCGAATTGATCATCCGCCCGTCCTCGACATAGGCGGTGTCGGTGATGACGAAGGTCGCCGGATCCTGCCCCTCGGGACAGACCACCGGCGTGTTGCCGAGCCCGTACTTGTTCGAAAAATCGAGGTCGCGCTGGTCGTGCGCCGGGCAGCCGAACACCGCGCCGGTGCCGTATTCCATCAGCACGAAATTCGCCACGTAGACCGGCAGCGTCCAGGACGGGTCCAGGGGATGGCGGACGGTGAGGCCGGTGTCGAAGCCGAGTTTTTCCGCCGTGTCGATCGCCGCCTGGGCCGTACCCGTGCGCCGGCATTCTTCGATGAAGGCCTGGAGAGCGGGGTTTGTTGCGGCAACCGCTGCCGCCAGCGGAT
Organism: Methylobacterium sp. B1; assembly: GCF_000333255.1. Lineage (NCBI taxonomy): Bacteria > Pseudomonadati > Pseudomonadota > Alphaproteobacteria > Hyphomicrobiales > Methylobacteriaceae > Methylobacterium > Methylobacterium sp. B1. Next base: position 15,443 of record NZ_BACT01000126.1, read on the forward strand.
GATCGGCGGCCACGGCGAGGAACTTGGCGCCGAACAGGGTGTCGGGCCGCGTGGTGTAGACCTTGATGTCACGGAGGACCCCATCCGCCGCACGTTGGGCAGCTGCGGCGTGGGCATCCGGCACAAGAGCGAAAAGAACCTCCAGGCCCTCCGAGCGGCCGATCCAGTTCTTCTGCATCAGCCGGACCTTCTCCGGCCAGCGGTCCAGCCCGTCCAGCGCGGTCAGCAGGTCCTCGGCGAAATCGGTGATCTTGAAGAACCACTGGGTCAGCTCGCGCTGCTCCACCAGGGCGCCGGAGCGCCAGCCGCGCCCGTCGATCACCTGCTCGTTGGCGAGCACGGTGTGGTCCACCGGGTCCCAGTTCACCTTGGCGGTGCGGCGGGTCACGAGGCCCTTCGCCAAGAAATCCAGGAACATGCGCTGCTGATGCTTGTAATAGTCGGGATCGCAGGTCGCGATCTCCCGGCTCCAGTCCAGCGACAGGCCCATGGCCTTCAACTGGTCGCGCATCGACGCGATGTTGGCGTAGGTCCAGTCCCGCGGGTTGACCTTGCGCTCCATGGCGGCGTTCTCGGCCGGCAGGCCGAAGGCGTCCCAGCCCATAGGGTGCAGCACGTTGAAGC
>NZ_BACT01000125.1:0-1649 GCF_000333255.1 Methylobacterium sp. B1
CCGACCTGGGGGCCGGCCCTCGAAGGCCTGCTGGGGCGCGCCCGCCCGTTCTTGGTGGTTCCCCCGGACCGGCTGAACGAGGCGCTCGGCGTCCTGCAATCCGGCCGCGACCGGTTCCACCGCTGCATCCTGGTGAAGACCACCGACACCGCCAAGCAGCGGTCCCGCCGCTACGACGACGGTCCGCTCACCGTGATCGAGACCAGCGACCCGCACGCGGAGGCGTTCCTCGGCGTGCGGCTCGGCGGCTACGACCTCGCCCGGGACGACGCCGAACTGGCCCGCCTCGCCCGGGCGGTCGCCCCGAGCGGCCGGACCACGGCCGGGATGGCCTATTCGGTCACCCGCAGCGTCGAACTGCTGATGACCCGCGGCCATCGCGGGCCCACCGCCGACAGCCGCCGCGCCCACGAGATCGCCGTCGCCGAGGCGCGGCGCCTGCGCGGCGAGGCCGCGGTCCTGCGCGAGGCCGCCCGGACGGCGGCCGCGATCCGGGCCCGCGTCGCCCGGGGCCTCGACGACGTGGAGGCGCTACGGGCCGAGCTCGACGGGCTCGACGGGCGGCGGCGCACGCTCCAGACCGAGCGGGAGGGTATCGAGAAGCGTGACACGGCCGGGCTCGCCGCCGAGATCGCCGCGCTGACCACCGAGCGGGTCGGCTACCTGCGGGAATTGTCGGAGGAGCTGGAGCCCAAGCTCGACCGCCTGCTCGCCGACGAGGCGGCGCTGCGCGCCCGGATGGGACCGGTGCGCGAGGCCGTCCGCGCCGCTCTGTCGGCCCGCCGCGCGGCCCTGCGCCAGCTCAGTGCCGGCGACGCCGCGCGGGTGCGCCTCGCCCGCGGCGAGCCCTTCGACCTCGGCGTGGTCGCCGAGGCGCGGCGGGCGCTGGCCGGCCTCGATGCCAAGGCGGCCGGGACCCGGGTGACCGCCGAGCGCGGCCTCGCCCGGGAGTCCGCCGAGGCCGCCCGCTCCCACGGGCGGATCGCCGAGCGGGAGCTGGCGGAGGCCTGCGCCGCCTGGCGGGTGGAGAACCCGCTCGCCTCCGGGGACGCCCCGGCGATCGACGGCTTCGCCTGGGTGCGGCGGGAATACGAGGCCGTGGAGGGGCACGAACTCCGCCGCTACAGGGCGCAGGCCGAGCGGGCCGAGGTCGAGATGCGCCGCCTGATGACCGAGGATCTGCTGACGCGCCTCGCCGACCGGTTCGAGCGGGTCCATGCCCGGCTCGCCGCCCTCAACGAGCGGCTCTCGGCGCGCAGCTTCACCGGCCAGACCTACGCGTTCGAGGCGGCGGTGGATCGCCGCTACGCCGCCGTGCACGCGCTCGCCACCGAGACCGCCCGCTCACCCGAGGCCGCGCAGGCGCTGCTCGCCGGCGAGGCGGAGGGGCAGATGGCGGCGGCGCTCGAGGAGATCACCGCGCTGATCGCCGGCGAGGAGGATGCGGCGCGGCTCGCCGATTACCGCAACTACTTCGTCTACGAGATCGGCATGCGCGACCGGGCGGGCAACCGCACCACGATGTCGGCCCGGGCGCTGCGCGGCTCCGGCGGCGAGGCCCAGGCGCCGTTCTACGTGGCGATCGCCGCCTCGCTGGCCAGCGCCTACTATCCGGGCGACCGGCCGGGCGACGGAATCCGGGCTTGGCC
>NZ_BACT01000124.1:0-10096 GCF_000333255.1 Methylobacterium sp. B1
TGTTGGCCCAAGGGTTCGCCGACACCGCACCCCGGGCACTGACTTGGCGCACCGCGGCCTACGCGCTCGCAACCTCGATCGGCTACTTCGCCCTACAGGCGGCCGCGATCCATCTCACGGCGGGCGTGCTGCCGCCTGCACCCGCGCCAGGAGCGCTGGAATGGGCCTTAATCAACCTGGCCCTGCTCAGCTTCGGCCTCGTCGCCGTCCTGCAGGCGATGTTCCCGCTCTGGGCCTATCACCCCGCCGCGACCGGGCTGCGGGTCCACCTCGCCAACGGCCTCTACGCCAACGCGGCCTTCGACCGGCTGATCGGTGGCTGGTCGCTGCGTAGCGCTTCCTGACCGGTTCGGAGTTCCTACGATGATCGAGATCGTCCATTCCCTCCCGATGTCCCACGAGCGCGTGAGATCCGCTGCCGATGCCGCGGGCCGACGCATCCCACCCCTCTGGCCGCTGGCATCAAGCGTCGCGGTCAATCCATTCCTCGGGCACACCGGCGAACCGCTCTGGGTCGCCGCAGCGCAGCTGGCACGGGGCACCGGCACGGCCGTGACGATGCCGCGGAGCTGGTACCGCGACAGGATCGCGTCCGGGTCGATCACGGACGAGGACCTTCAGGAGGCTCTGGCCGACGCGCCCGCTGCCCTGCGTCCCGCTGATTGCGCCGCGCTCAAGGCGGCGTTGGGTTCGGATGGGCAGCCGGTCAGAGCAGTGCCGACAGTTGCCTCCCTTTGTGCCGCCGCCGCCGGGATCGATTGGCCAAGCCTGATCATCGACCGGTTCACCGCCTGGGTTGCCGGCTACTTCGATGAGGGGCAAGCCCATTGGGCCGCTCCGTCCGGCGGAAGCGCCCTCGCGCTCTGGCGGTCCTGGGCCATCCACGACTTGACCCCGGAGATCGCTGGGCTGAGCGGGTTTGCGCGACACGTCTCGGATGCGCCCGACGGAACGCTGCCTGCCCTGGCCCGGGCAACGGCCAGGCTCGGTCTCGGTCCGGACGCGCTCGAGAGCTACTTCCACCAGATGCTGCTGTCACTCGGGGGATGGGCCCAGTATGCCCGCTACCGGGTATGGCAATCGGAACTCGCCGGCGGATCTGACGGGATCCTGAGAGACCTGCTGGCCATCCGGGTTATCTGGGAGGAGGCGCTGTTCGCCCGCTACAAGGAGCAGATCGGTGACGCCTGGGCGGCCGTCGCGGCCGAGCACGCGACTCCTGCTCAGCCGACGCGTGACCAAGTCATCGACAGCATTCTACAGGACGCTGCGGAGCGTGCCGCGCAACGCGCACTCGCCGCGACGCTCGCCGATGCTCCTCCGGCTGCCGCGGGCGGACGCCCGGTCTTGCAGGCGGCGTTCTGCATCGACGTGCGGTCGGAGATCTTCCGCCGTGCCCTGGAGAGTCTGGATCCCGGCATCCGTACCCTGGGCTTCGCGGGCTTCTTCGGCCTGCCGACCGCGCATCGCCCGTTCGCATCGGACATCGAGGAGCGGCGGCTGCCAGTCCTCCTGAACCCGAGCCTCCATACTCGCGCCAGCGGCCCTGACGTCGCGAGTGCAGATCAGGCGGCCCGGGTCGCAGCCCGTTCGCGCCGCGCCTGGGGCCGCTTCCGGCAAGCGGCAGTGTCCTCCTTCGCCTTCGTCGAGGCGGCCGGCCCCCTCTATCTCGGCAAGCTCTTAAGCGACTCACTGGGCCTGACCCGGACACCGACGCTCGGCGAGCCGGCGCCTCGTCTCGATCCTGCACTCGACCTATCATCCCGCGTCGCGATCGCATCGAACGTTCTGCGCGCGATGTCGCTGACGCTCAATTACGCACCTGTCGTGCTGCTCGTCGGCCACGGGGCGAACGTCGTCAACAATCCGCACGCGAGCGCGCTGCATTGCGGGGCGTGCGGGGGGTATTCAGGCGAGGTGAACGCGCGGCTGCTGGCGCAGCTTCTGAATGAAGCGGAGGTGCGGATTGGCCTCAGAGAACGCGGTCTGGATGTACCGCTCGATACGATCTTCATCGCTGCCCTCCACGACACGACGACGGATGAGATCAGGCTGTACGCGGAGGATCTCCCGCGGGGGGGCGAGCCGCAGGACCTGGAGCGTGTAAGGACCTGGCTTGCAGCTGCAGGCACGATCGCGCGCGGGGAACGGGCCCTGCGCCTGCCCCATGCCTCAGACGGCCGTTCTGTCATGCGCCGTAGCCGTGACTGGGCTGAGACGCGCCCTGAATGGGGGCTAGCCGGCTGCAGCGCCTTCATCGCCGCACCGCGCCACCGCACGGCGGGCAGGCCGCTGGGCGGCCGCGCCTTCCTGCACGAGTACGAGTGGGCGCAGGACACCGGCTTCGGTGTGCTTGAGCTGATCCTCACTGCGCCCGTGGTCGTGGCGAGTTGGATCAGCCTGCAATATTACGGCTCGACCGTCGCGCCCGAGCTGTTCGGCTGTGGCAACAAACTCCTGCACAACGTCACAGGCGGCATCGGTGTCTTGGAGGGGAACAGTGGCCCCCTTCGGAGCGGCCTCGCTCAACAGTCCGTCCACGATGGCGAGCAGTATGCTCACGAGCCCCTGCGGTTGGCAGTGTGCATCGAGGCGCCGCGCGAGGCGATTACCGACATTCTGAAGCGACACGCTGAGGTGCGTGCCCTGTCCGACAATCGCTGGCTTCACCTGTTCGCGCTCGATCAGGACGGTCGGATGGCGTGGCGCTACGCCGGTGACCTGCGATGGACCAGCGCAGCCGGAACGACTGCTGCCAACTCGGTCTCAAAGCTCAAGGCCGCCGTGTGACAGGCCCGGCGCACGTAGCTGGGCCGATTTCGGCGCGCTGCCGGCTCACCCAGCGTCGGACGCCGCAGGCAGCGATCCGTTCACGGTGACCAGTTCGCGCAGCAGCGGGTTGGGGAAGCGTCTGGTCTGGATGATCGCGTAGAAGCGTTCCGTCACATCCGGAATGCGGCAGTGCTCGATCAGCAAGCCCGCGTTCAGCTCGTCCTGGACGACGATGGGCGGCACGACTGCGACCCCCTCGCCCTCGCGCGCCAGTAGCCGGAGCATGGCCATGTCGTCGACCTCGGCTTGGATGACGGGATGGATGCCCGCCAGAGAGAGCACGCGGTCGAACGCCACCCGGATCTCACTGTCGAGGCTAGGCAGCATGACAGGAATGGTGCGGAGAGCGTCCGGGAAGCTGAGCAGCTGCCCATCCGGCCTGGGCCGCCCCACCAGGCTGACAGGCTGCTCGGCGATGAGATGGCTGTGCAGGTCGGTGGCTGCATCCCGCCGGACCGCCGTGGTCGCGAGGACGACATCAATGCTGTGCATCTCGAGCTGCGTCAAAAGATCATGCATCGTGCCTGAGCGGAGCACGAGCTCGACATCGAGCCGTCCGATCAGGGGCCGCAGGAACGCGAGCTGGAAGTTGCGCGACAGCGTCGTTAGCGCGCCGACACGCAGTACGTACTGGGCCGTGCGGGGCCGCCCCTGAAGAACCTTGATCAGCTCATCGCCAGTCTCGAAGACCGTATCGGCATAGTCAAGCGCGATGCGGCCGGCCTCAGTCAGGATCAGCTTCTTTCCGCGACGCTCGAACAGGTCGTGCCCTAATTGCTGCTCAAGCCTCTGCAACTGAACGGACAGGGCGGACTGCGACAGGTTCAGGAATTCTGCGGCCCGGGTCAGACTACCCTCGTGCGCAATGCGGTGGAACAGGCGCAGATGATGATAATTCAGGACCGTCATCGCTCATATTTACAAGAACGAACGATCCGCAGCAATATTTGAATTTGTTGCCCGGCGCGCATTCGCATAGAAATCCTTCCAAACACGGATCAACAGATGTGCAGACGGCGTGCGCGACCGCCTCTCTGAAGCGCTCAGGAAGCCAATGTGGCCTTATCCAACGACGATCGTGGTGGAGCGAAGCATCTCGGATCGACAGTGCGCTTCTTATTTGGCGACGTCGAGGTTCACACTTGTGCTGGTAATAAGCGCCAAATTTGCATCCTTGCCGAGCAATTTCTTCGACACATGCATGCACGAGGCCTTCGACCCGCGATCATTGTATATTGCCCGGACGACTTTAGTCGCATGAAGATTGAATTCTACCTTCATGAGGTTTCACGCGAGCTCGATATGATAATCTGATTTGTTTTCAAGGCGAATCGACTGATCGGTGATGATTCGACGCGGGAGCGGATTTGTCGATCCGAACGGATACCTGAGACGCGAGCGATGAGACATGCGTGAAATCACAGCACTTCTCGAAGAGCGGCGGGCGCAGGCCCGGCTCGGCGGCGGTGAGAAGCGCGTCGAGGCGCAGCACAAGCGCGGCAAGCTCACGGCGCGCGAGCGGATCGAACTCCTCCTCGACCACGGGTCGTTCGAGGAATTCGACATGTTCGTGCAGCACCGCTCCACCGATTTCGGCATGGAGAAGCAGAAGATCCCGGGCGACGGTGTCGTCACCGGATGGGGCACGATCAACGGCCGCACGGTCTTCCTGTTCTCCAAGGACTTCACGGTGTTCGGCGGCTCCCTGTCGGAGGCGCACGCCCAGAAGATCGTGAAGGTCCAGGACATGGCGCTGAAGATGCGCGCCCCGATCATCGGCATCTTCGACGCCGGCGGCGCCCGCATCCAGGAGGGCGTCGCGGCGCTCGGCGGCTACGGGGAGGTGTTCCGCCGCAACGTCATGGCTTCGGGTGTGATCCCGCAGATCTCGGTGATCATGGGTCCCTGTGCGGGCGGCGACGTCTATTCGCCGGCCATGACCGACTTCATCTTCATGGTCCGCGACACGAGCTACATGTTCGTGACCGGCCCCGACGTGGTGAAGACCGTCACCAACGAGGTCGTCACGGCCGAGGAGCTCGGCGGCGCCAAGGTCCACACCACCAAGTCGTCCATCGCCGACGGCTCGTTCGAGAACGACGTCGAGGCGATCCTGCAGATCCGCCGCCTCCTCGACTTCCTGCCGGCCAACAACACCGACGGCGTGCCGGAGATCACGAGCTTCGACGACGTCAGCCGCATCGATGCATCCCTCGATACGCTGATCCCCGACAATCCGAACAAGCCCTACGATATGGGCGAGTTGATCCGCCGCGTCGTGGATGAGGGCGACTTCTTCGAGATCCAGTCCGCCTACGCCCGCAACATCATCACCGGCTTCGGCCGGATCGAGGGGCGCACCGTCGGCTTCGTGGCGAACCAGCCGCTCGTGCTTGCGGGCGTCCTCGATTCGGACGCCTCGCGGAAGGCCGCGCGGTTCGTGCGCTACTGCGACGCCTTCGATATCCCGATCGTGACCTTCGTGGACGTGCCGGGCTTCCTGCCCGGCACGGCCCAGGAATACGGCGGCCTGATCAAGCACGGCGCGAAGCTGCTCTTCGCCTATTCGCAGGCGACCGTGCCGCTGGTGACGATCATCACCCGGAAGGCCTTCGGCGGCGCCTACGACGTCATGGCCTCCAAGCACGTCGGTGCGGACGTCAACTACGCTTGGCCGACCGCCCAGATCGCCGTGATGGGCGCCAAGGGCGCGGTGGAGATCATCTTCCGCAGCGAGATCGGCGACCCGGAGAAGATCGCGGCCCGCACCGGCGAGTACGAGGACCGCTTCCTGTCACCGTTCGTGGCGGCCGAGCGCGGCTACATCGACGAGGTGATCATGCCGCACTCGACCCGCCGCCGGATCGCCAAGGCCCTCGGCATGCTCCGCACCAAGAAGATGGAGCAACCCTGGAAGAAGCACGACAACATCCCGCTCTAGGCAATATCGTCGATGGGCCAGACTGGAAAGCGGAGCTCGGAACCCGTGGGTCGATGGCAGCAGGAATACCGTGGCTGGCGCATCTGGCAGGATCAATCGGCTTTCTACGCCCGTGAACCAACGTGCCGCTCTCCAGCATGTACACTCACTGCGACCAGTCTTTGCCGTCTATGGGCCAGCGTTGATGCGGTCGAGCGCTCGTACGCTGGGGAGCCGGCACCGATCTGGTACCTGTTCGCATTGACTTTTCCAGAATTAGGTACACTCGACATCGGCAGCTCCGAAGGATTCGATCCAACAAGTACTAATTAGTATTTTAGAATGCCGGCAAATTAAATTTAAGATCGCAGAATCATGATCGGCGAAGTGCTGACCTACATCGATCGGCAACAAATCTCAGAGCCCGATTTTGATATGAGCAAATCAATTTTGCAATAAATTAGCGTTCGAACTCCTGTGGCGATCAGCATATTGGGGCAGAAATCCCTGACACCAAATAACTAATGGATATCATGTCGAGGATCTGTGCGATCCGCCGGATCGATAAATGAGAAACATTTTCCGGTCCAAATCTGCTGTCTCGAATATTCCTCCGTTAAATCAATCGTCAGCCATTCTGCTCTCGCTGCTCAAAAGCAAACGGGTCACTATCGGCCAGCAACGGTCAACACGCAGCGCTCGTCCCGCCGTCTCAGACGAGTGAATACTGCCGCACCGATTCGGGGTGAACGCTTGGGGAACCAGATGTCCGGAATAGCCTCTATGGGATCTGCGCGTCTTGGTGATCACTCATCGATGACGGTGCATCGGTGATGTCGTCCATCACGAGCTGGTTCAGCGCACAGATGAACGAAGACAGCCGATAGCCGTCGTGGCGTGAGAGGGCGTTGTCGAAAGCCCGGACATTCCAGAACGGGTCGTTGGGGCGGGTGATCGGCGCGATGCCGGTCAACTGGAGGCCGTGCAGGAAGCGAGCAGCCGGGCCGTTCTCGCCGGCGCCCCCAGGCGCGAGCTCCGCGCTGTCCCAAAAGTTGCCGCGCCGGTCGGTGCGCGCCATCCGAGCCCGGGTCAGCCAGTGGTTGGCGCGCGGGCAGTCGAGAGCCGCATCGGCGAGCGTGGCATAGGGGTGGTGCCGCTCGAGGCCCGGCGCATCAAGCCCGAGCAGTTCGTGAGTCGTGCCGAAGGGGGCCGCTGAAGGCTGAGCATCGGCGAGCACGCCGGCCGCCGGCCGCGGCGGGTCGAGATTGCCGATGGTGTGCGAATCCTCGCGCGCGGTGTTCTGGAACGGGAAGGTCGCCGCAAGCAGCGACAAAGTGCGCAGCGGCAGCGTCAGCAGTCCGGCGCCGAGGCCGACGGGCGGCGGAAGGCTACAGCTCTCACCGCGGGGCTGGCGGCCCTCGAAGCGCGCCGCCACACGGTCGAGAAAGCCCGCGGCCGGTCGGAAATCGAACTTGAAGGTCGGGAATAGGTCGTGTGTCGCCCAATCGTAGTCGACACCCGCATCGAACATGCTGTCCGTAGCCGCGAGCCGGCTCCGGATCCTCCGGCGGGCGGCGGTGAAGGCGTCCTCGACATCGAGGCCGATCCACGCGCAATCCCCAGGCCGCAGGCCGCCCGCCGGGAAGGCCAGGGCCGCCGTCACCGACATCAGGACCGGCCGCTGGTCGGTTGGAAAGGAGCCGTCATCGCGCTCGACCTCCGAAGCCGGCGTGTGGGCGTCGGCGTGGTCGGCCAGCTTCATCCAGACCTCGCGCTGGATCGCGGTCCACTTGCTCGCTTCGGAGGCGGGGTTGATCAGGACGACGAGATTGCCGAGGATCGGCGGCAGCGCCTCTCCGAACCGATGACGGCGCACGGCCTTGACCACGTCGTCCTTGAGACCGCTCGCCAGCATATTGCCGCCGAGGCTGTGCCCGGCGACGATCAGCTTGTTGTGCGTACCCGGCGCGCTGAGCGTCGTCTCGAGGGTGCGCAGGGCTGAGATCGCTGCGGGCGCGATGGCTTCGCTCACCGGCTTCCGATCGAACAAGGTTGCGCCGGCCGACAGGTTGCCGAAGAAGCCGCCGATCCCATCACCGAACCAGAGTTGCAGGCCGCGCTCGTCGACACGCGCCCCGCGCCAGCCGACATAGATCGCCGTGACGTCCATGTCGCAGACGCTCGAATCGCTCGGGCAGCGCTGCGCAAGGAAACGGGCCGCGTGGGCCGCGTAGAGGCGCAGGTCCGCAACGTTGCGGTCGCCGATCCGCGCGTCGTGCCGCCAGCCGTGAACGAAGGCGATGACGTAGTGCGACCCGGTCGAAAGGTGCTTCTTCAGGGCGTCGAGCTGGGTGATGACGGGCTTGACCATCGTGGCCGGCAGGCCTTTGGCCCGCATCTCGGTATCCATGGCATGGCGAAGCATCGCGCTGTCGATGGCCGTGTCGCTCGCCCCGTCGCGGGAAACGAGCGCGTAAGGTTCGCCATCCTCCTGGAACTCGATGAAGCCGAGGTGGTAGGCGAGGTCCCGTCCGCCGGCCTCGCGGGACGGGACAACGTGGCGCTGCAGGGCGCAACGGAGCCGTGTCGCCCAACGCACATCCGCCGCGATCGCCGCGCCTTCGTCGTTGCTGGCATCGACCCAGCCGTCTCCGTCGGACGGCATCGCCGCCCGCAGGGTCTCGCGGCCGGTATCGGCCAGGACCGTCCAGCCCTTCGCCAGCCCGTCACGGCACTCGGCGAGGCTCGGGTCGAGGTTGCGATAGGCGTGCGCCTTGTCGGTCGAGAGCACGACGTAGTTCAGGAACAGGATGCCGAGGGCCGCGAGGACGAGCGCGCCAGCGATCCGGGCCGTTATACGCAATGCGTACAAAACCCCACCAACGAGCCCGAAGGCTGTTCGATATATGGCGCGCCGCTGCTCGCCCTGCGCTGTCACCCGTTTGACGCTCATCGCGCCCGCATCCTGATCGGAGGCACTGAGGTTTGCCACATCAGTCGGAGCGCATGCAGCGTCATCGCGATTCCGCTCCGCCCTATCGCCTTGCCGCCTTTCGTTCGCCGTCGGCTCTCCGTTACGCGGCGGGCGATGACGATCCAGTCCCGGTAACTGCCTGGCCGAAGCCTGCGAAGTTCCATCGATCGTACCGGAAAGGATCCATCATGATGCGCGCAATTCTGCCGGCTGTCGCTCTCCTCGCCGGCACGGGCGTGGCCACGGCCTCCTTGTCGAGTCTGGTCGGCGCCTGGGGGCACGATTTTGTAGTCACGCCGTTCGAGCCGATGCAGCTCATGGTTGCGATGGCGACCGACAAGATTACCGGCAAGCAATTCAACGTCATCAAGATGCCGGACGGTCACGTGATGGCGGTCGTGCCCTTCGACCAGATGGCGAAGATGCCGGAGATCGACCGCAAGAGCCTGATGCCGATCAAGGGGGGAGGCTGAGCGATCGAACGCGCGCTCAATATCTGGTCAGAGTCATCCAGCGGCATAGCCAGTGCGACTCAATTCAGTCGCAAGCAGCGTGCCCGCATTCACAGTTCGTTTGCTCTGAAGCGGACCTACAGCTTTCGGCCAGTTCCGGTCCCGGCAGCAGGAGTCACAGGACGGCTGAGCTGGGTGGATACCCGCCGGTCTGCTTCGAGGAGGCAAAGCATGAAAGCAGGCATCGTCTCACTGCCAATCGTCACTGTTGCCGATCGTCAGCCGAGGACGACCCTGAGTTTGTTGGCTAGTGTCCGTCGTCAGATGATTTGAGACGACTTGAGGCGCTCAGGAACGGAGGCTCTGGTCCTTCTGGGTTGAGAGGTTAGGCAGCCTGCGCGTGGTGGCGCAAGCGGCGATCGATGAGGGTCTGGCGCTTGATCCGCGCCCGCTCCTGCAGGATGGCCTCGCCGCGGCCGAAGTAGACGTCGGCGGGAGTGAGGTTGTCCAGGCTCTCGTGAGCCCGAGCGTGGTTGTAATGCTCGACGAAGGCGGCAACCCGCGCCTCCAGTTCGCCGGGCAGGTAGGCGTGTTCGAGCAGGATGCGGTTCTTGAGCGTCTGGTGCCAGCGCTCGATCTTGCCCTGCGTTTGAGGATGGCGGGGCGCGCCGCGGATATGGGTCATGCCCCGGCTGCCGAGCCAGTCGGCCAGATCACCCGCGACGTAGCTCGGCCCGTTGTCGGAGAGCAGCCGCGGCCGATGCGCCACCTGCACATGATCGAGCCCGGCCGCCGCCAGCGCGAGGTCGAGCGTGGCGGTGACGTCGCCGACCTGCATCGTCGCGCACAGCTTCCACGCCACGATGTAGCGCGAGAAGTCATTCAGCACGGTCGAGAGGTAGTCCAGCCCCAGCCAAC
>NZ_BACT01000123.1:0-4849 GCF_000333255.1 Methylobacterium sp. B1
CTGGTGATCGGACTCGGCGGTACGGCGGCCATGATCCGGCGCATGCGTGCCAACCTGCTGGACGAACTGGCCAAGCCCTACACGGTCACGGCCCGCGCCAAGGGCCTGCCGCCCCTGCAGGCGTTGCTGAAGTATCCGTTCCGGATGTCGCTGAACCCGTTCGTGGCGGATATCGGCAACCTGCTGCCGCACCTCGTCTCGGGTTCGGTTCTGGTCTCTCTGGTGCTCAGCCTGCCGACCGTCGGGCCGCTGCTCCTCGAAGCCCTGCGCAGTCAGGATCAGTTCATGGCCGGCTTCCTCCTGATGTTCGTCGCGGCCTTGACCCTCGTCGGCATGCTGATCTCGGACCTGATCCTGGTCTGGCTCGATCCGCGCATCCGCATGGGCCTGCGATGAACCGGCCCGCCATGAACGACGCGCTCGCCGCATCGGGACATTTCGTCGATCCGGCCCCCTTCGAGCCTGAGGCCAGGGCCGAGAGCCCGGTCGCGACGGCGTCCGCCTGGCGGCTGATCCTGCGTAAGTTCCTGCGCCATCGTCTGGCCGTGGCCTCGGCCCTGATCCTGCTCGCCCTCTACGCGATCGTGCCCTTCGTCGAGCAGCTGGCACCCTACGGCCAGGCCCGCCGCAACGGCGACTACCTCTATGCGCCGCCCCAGGGCGTTCACCTGTTCCATGCGGACCGCTTCGTCGGCCCGTTCGTCTATCCCTACCGGGCCCATCTCGACCTCGACACGTTCCGCCGGGACTACAAGGTCGACGCGTCCGCGCCGCAGCCGTTGCGGTTCTTCTGCCGGGGCGACGGCTACGACTGGCTCGGGCTCGTCCACACCGACTGGCACCTCGTCTGCCCGCCGGAGAACGGGACGCTGTTCCTCCTCGGAACCGACAAGCTCGGGCGCGACCTGTTCTCCCGCATGGTCTACGGGGCCCGGATCTCCCTCACCATCGGCCTGGTCGGCGTGGCGATCTCCTTCACCCTCGGGCTCTTCTTCGGCGGTATCGCGGGCTATTTCGGCGGCATGGTCGATGCCGGGGTGCAGCGGCTGATCGAGGTGGTCCGGTCCCTGCCCGAGCTGCCGCTCTGGCTCGCCCTGTCGGCGGCCCTGCCGCCGAACTGGAGCCCGCTGCTGATCTTCTTCGGGATCACGGTGATTCTCGGGCTGCTCGACTGGCCCGGGCTCGCCCGAGCGGTGCGCGGCAAGCTGCTGGCGCTGCGCGAGGAGGATTTCGTCCAGGCCGCCGAACTCATGGGTGCCTCGCCTGCCCGGGTGATCGGCCGGCACCTGATCCCGAACTTCATGAGCCACCTGATCGCCTCGGCGACCCTGTCGATCCCGACCATGATCCTCGGCGAGACCGCCCTGTCGTTCCTCGGCCTGGGCCTGAGACCGCCGGTTACCAGCTGGGGCGTGCTGCTCAACGAGGCGCAGAATCTTGCGCGGGTGCAGCTCTACCCTTGGCTGCTCCTGCCGGTCCTGCCCGTGCTGGTGACGGTGTTGGCCTTCAATTTCATGGGCGACGGCCTGCGCGATGCGGCCGATCCCTATCACTGACGGAGGCGGCCGTCCCCGCACGTCCGGACGGGCGTCTCTAAACCCCTAACCCGCGAGCGGCAACGGTGCGATACGTGTCGGTGCGGCGACGCCCTTGCGCTCGAGCAGGCCCGGCGGCGGCACCGGGGCCTCGATGGTGCAGACCACGCCGGTCGGCTCGTAGCTGAGGACGACCTCGCCGGCGAGTTCCCGGGCGAGGCTGCGCTCGATCAGACGCGAGCCGAAGCCGGTCCGCGTCGGCTTCTTCACCGGCGGGCCGCCGCGCTCGGACCACCGCAGCGACAGCTGCATGTCCTCCGCGCGCCGGACGGTCCACGAGATCTCGACTACGCCGCCCTCCGCGGAGAGCGCGCCGTACTTCACGGCGTTCGTACCGAGTTCGTGCAGGGCCATGGCGATGGACAGCGCGAGCCGTGGCGGCAGACGCAGGGCCGGTCCCACGACCTGGAACCGCGAGTCCCGGCCGGCGCCGGCCTCCAGAGGCCGGATCGCGTCCGCCACGACCGCGGAGAGTTCCGCGCCCTCCCAGCTCTCCCGCGTGAGGACATCGTGGACCCGCGCCAGGGCCAGGAGGCGCGCCTCGAAGGCGGCGCGTGCCGCATCGGCCTCCGCGCCCTCCAGCCCGCGCAGCGACTGGGCGGCGATCGACTGGACCGTCGCCAGGGTGTTCTTCACCCGGTGGTTCAACTCGTGGATCAGGAGCAGCAGGTGCTCCTCGGCATTCTTCGTGTCGGTGATGTCGATGTTGCAGCCGGTGTAGCCCAGGAAATTCTGTCCGTCGTCCAGCCGCGGGACACCTTCGCACTGGAGCCAGCGCACCGCCCCCGTCCGGTCGATCACCCGGGCCTCCGTGCGGAACGGGATCCGGGCCTCGAAGGCCTCCGCGAAGGCGGTCCGGAAGCCGTCCAGATCATCGGGATGGACGATCTGGTGCCAGCCATCGTCGTTGAACTGGTTGGCCGGCAGCCCGAACAGGTGCTCGAAATGAAGATTGGCGAAGCTGACCGCCCCGGTCTCGTCGGTCATCCAGATCAGGGCCGGCGCCGAATCGGCCATGTGCCGGAAGCGCGCCTCGCTCTCGCTCAGGGCGCTCAGGCCGCGCTTAGTCTCCGCCAGCGCCCGGTCGCGCTCCTCTTCCCGGGTCCGCAGCCGGAGCGAGGCCTCGGACAGCACGACGGCGAGTCGCTGGATCTCGTGCACCGGTGAGGACACCCGCGGGATCGCCTCACCCCGGGCGAGGGCTGGCCCGGAGGCGGCCAGCAACCGGAGGGGGCGCGAGACCCGCGACCAGAGATTCACCGCCAGGAGCGACGACGTAGCGAGGACCAGCAGGCCGAAACCGGCGAACGCCCAGATCCAGCGCCGCACCCGCGCATCGACGACAGTCTGCGGGATGCTGGTGGCGACCATCCAACCCGTGAGCCGCGAGCGCGCCTCGATCACCACCACCGGCTTGTGCTGGCGGTCCTGGCCGTCCCAGACGCCGGGCGTCGCCGACTGCACCTGTCGAAGGCTGGCAAGGCGCGGCTTGCCGACCACCGCCTCGGGATCCGGCAGCCGGGCGAGAACGATGCCGGCCCGGTCGCTGATGCCGGTGGTCCAGCCCGGGACGACCTCACGGGACAGGATGCCTTGGAGGCGCGACAGGGGCACCGTGAAGCTCAGGATGTAGCCGACCTCGCCGTCGATCATCACCGGCACGCCCACCGCGTAGGTCGCCTCGCCCGGCATCGGACCCGGCACGTAGCCGCTTACCATCGCCCGTTGCGTGCCCCGGGCGAGGTCCTGATCGAAGGGGAACGCGACGATCGGCATCGGCGCCCCACGGGGAACGCCGGTGTTCACCACCTCCTGACCGTTGGGCCGGCGCAGCAGGACGTCCAGATCGATCGATTCGCGCACGAGACGCGCCTGCGCGTCGAACGCCTCGAAATCGCTCTGCCGGATCCGCGGCGAGGTGGCCAGCGTCTGGAGCACCGAGACCAGACCGGCGGTGTCGCGGTCGAGGGACAGGCCGATGCCGCGCACGTTCTCGCGGGCGTCCTGCTCGAAGCGCGCCCGCTCGGCGGAGGCGTAGCGCATCAGCAGGATGCTGGTGAACAGCAGGCCCGGGCCGATCAGCGCGATCACCAGCGCGATCAGGTAGACCTGCGTCGAGAAGCCGTTCCGCCCGAAGCGATGCAGCCGCCGCGACAGCCACGACCGGCGCGCGGGGATGACCGCCGGGACGCCCGCCCCCTCGGCTTGGTGATCCGGACTCAAGCGGGGTCCGTCCCCGGCCCGCAGTGCCCCGCAGGCGCCTTGCCGTTCCCTCGCCTCATCATCGGTCGATATGGCCGAGATCGCGCGCCGGGTCGAGGTGGTCGCGCACGCGTTGCTTCAGGGTCTTCACGTCCGGGAAGCCGCCGTCCCGCACCCGTTCCCAGAGGAGCGCATCGCCCAGCGTGATGCGGAACAGGCCCCCCGAGGCTGGGACGAGGGCGACCTCGCCGAGATCGTCGCGAAAGGTTGAGAGCAGCTCCTGCGCCATCCAGGCTGCCCGCAGCAGCCAGTTGCACTGGGTGCAGTAGGTGATCGCCACGCGCGGCCGATCAGGCCCCGTCGCGCAGGCCGCCGTCACGTCGCTGCCCTGTCTCGCGCCCGCTGGCCCATCGTGCATGACCCCACAGCGCACCGGGCCGCGGGCCTTGTCAACCTCGCCGAAGCCCGTGGCGGCGCGACTGCCGCCGGCGACGGCCGAACCCGGACTCGGCAATCCGGGATGCGGAGGCGCTTCGCCGGCCCGTCTCCGTACGGCAAAGATCGTCGGCCGCGCTTGACGTCCCGGGCCGCCGCGCTCTAGAACGCCGGCCACCGGGTTGCGGCGCCCTCGGGGGCGAGCGGCTCGATCGCGTGCGTTGAAACGGCACGCCGGTACGGACGGTTAGCACAGCGGTAGTGCGTTCCCTTCACACGGGAAAGGTCGCAGGTTCGATCCCTGCACCGTCCACCATCCCGCTCCCATCCCCAGACGGTCTGATCCCGCGGGCCACCGTGTCGGTTTGCCGCCCGAAATGCGCGTGCTAAGGGCGCTCGATCGGTGAACGCATAAGCTTGGACCCGGCCCGATCCGGGTCGCAGGTTACGGGCAGGGGAAGGGCGGGAACAGCCATGAAGGATATCCTCGACAAGCTCGAAGAGCGGCGGGCGCAGGCCCGGCTCGGCGGCGGTGAGAAGCGCGTCGAGCCGCAGCACAAGCGCGGCAAGCTCACGGCGCGCGAGCGGATCGAACTCCTCCTCGACACGGGTCGTTC
>NZ_BACT01000122.1:0-8379 GCF_000333255.1 Methylobacterium sp. B1
ATTGTTCGACGCGGATTCGGTGACCCGCCGCTACGGTCACCGCGGCGTCGCGACGCCGGAAGCCTACGCGGCCGAGGGCTGGTGCTCCGAACGCGATCCGAATCCCCTCTTCGATTCGGCCTTCTACCGGGCGCAGGTGTCGGCCGCGGAGGCCGCCAGCCTCAGCCCGGCCGAGCATTACTGCGTCCATGGCGCCGCGATCGGGCTCGATCCCGGTCCGCTGTTCAGCACCCGCACCTATCTGACCCTCTATCCCGATATCGCCGCAGCCGGGGTCAATCCCCTGGGCCACTACCTCCATTACGGGGCCCCGGAAGGTCGGCTGCCCAACCTCCTGGAAGGCCGCGCCCTTGCCGAGGCCAGTGCGGCGGCGCTGACCCACGATCCAGAAAACCCCTATGCACGGGTCCAGGCCGCGTCCGAGCGGCTGCACGCCAACGATCCCGCGGCGGCGCTCGCGCTGCTGGCGGGCGGCCCGGTCGCCGGCCTTCAGGCGCTCCTCGTGCGCGTCGGAGCGCTGCTCGCCCTGGGGCGGCGCGACGGGGCGCTCGAGGCTGCCCGCGCAGCCGCGGAGGTCGAGGGCGCCGGCCTGATCGCCCGGTGCGGTCTGGCCGCCTACCAGGCCGAGACGCTGGGCCGGCTGGGGACCGCAGCGGCGGCCTACGAGATCGCCCTGGCGGTGGGCTGCGAGGATCCGGCCCTGTTCCGGTTCCGCCTCGCGGTCATCTTCCGGACCTGGGGCCGGCTCGTGGAATCCGAGGAGCAGGCGCGCCTCGCCCTCGAACTCGGCGATGCCAGCCCCCATACCCGAGCCCTCCACGACCTCCTCGCCCGCGACCGGACCCAGGCCGAGCGGCTCCATGCCGAGAGCCGTGCCGTTCCGGATTTCGCGCCGCAAGCGTGGCAGGCGGCCAACCAGGCCTGGGCCGCCCACCCGCAGGTGACGGGTCCGATCCGGCCGGCCCGGCTCCGAGGAACCGGCCTCCTCCTCGTCGATTCGAGCTTCCCGTCCCGGTTCTCGGCGTTCCGCTACGGCGAGCTGCTCACCTATCTGTCCGCCATCCCGGACAGCCGGGCCGCCTCGTCGCTGCGCGACATCGACCGCTACCGGCCGGACCGGACCTTCCTCGACGAAGTGCGGCAGTTCGAGGCGGAGCATCCGACCCTGGCCGGCCGGGTGCGCGCCCTGAACACCGGCCACGATCTCAGCGCCAAGGTCCTGCACACGACCTTCCTGCACAACGCCGCCGTGCTGCTGGCCTCGAACCCGGACCTGCGCGCCGAGCGCTTCGTCTTCACCCTCTATCCGGGGGGCGGCTTCATGCCGAACGATCCCGTGTCGGATGCCAAGCTCCGGCGCGTGCTCGGCGATCGCCTCTTCGCCAAGGTGCTCACGACCCATACCCTGCAGCGCGACTACCTGCTCGACCGGGGCTGGTGCGATCCGGATCAGATCGCCTTCGTCTTCGGCGCCGTCTCGCCCGATTGCTGGGATGTCGCGGCGAGCGCGCGTTGCTCGCGGATCGGGCGTCCGCTGCAGGACACGATCCGGATCTGCTTCGTGGCGCAGCGCTATACGGAGTTCGGCATCGAGAAGGGCTGCGACGTCTTCACCGACCTCGTCCGCCGCTACGCGGACGATCCGCGCTTCGAGTGGCACTATGTCGGCGACTGGACGCCGGACCTGCTCGGCCTCACGCGGATCGACCGTGTCCGTTTCCACGGCGTGCAGCCGGCCTCGTTCTTCCAGGACTTCTATCCCGGCATGGACATCGTCATCTCGCCCAACCAGTCGCCGATGGAGCGCGACGGCGGCCGCGGATCCTTCGACGGCTTCCCGACCACATCCTGCGTCGAGGCGGGCCTGCGCGGCGTGGCGATGTTCCTCTCCGATTCCCTTGCCCTGAACCGTCGGCTCGACGGGACCCCCGCCATGCTGCCCGGCGAAGAATTCGAGCTGATCACGCGCGACGCCGACGGGATCGCCGCCCGGATCGAGTTCTACGCCGGGGACCGGGAGGCGCTCCGGCGGCTCGGCGAGGCCGGCCGGCTCGCCATCCTGCGGGAATACAGCTTCGAGCGGCAGATGCGGCCGCGCCTCGACCTGCTTCGGGGACAGCTCGATGCCGCGTAGAGGCGCGGCCCGGCGGATCGCGCAGAGATAGGTGCACGCGCCGATGTTGCGGTTCCTGACCAAGTCCGCGCGCCCGCGGCCCGAAGCCCGCCCGCCGACGGCGCGGCGGATCTCGGTCGTCATCCCATCCTACAACCACGCGCCCTACATCGCGCAGGCGATCCGCTCCGTCCTGGATCAGGACCGCCCGGTCGACGAGTTGATCATCGTCGACGATTGCTCGACCGACGAGTCGCGGGCCGTCATCGCCCGGACGATCGAGGGCTATGCCGGACCGGTCCGGATCCAGTGCGCGCTGCTCGACCGCAACGGTGGGGCGCATGCGGCGATCGCGCTCGGCCTGTCCAAGGCCAGCGGCGACGCGCTCACCATCCTGAACTCAGACGATGCCTATGGCCCCGACCGGTTCCGGGTGATCTGCGACGCGCTGCCGCCGGAGGGTGATTTCATCGCCTTTACGGGTGTCGACTTCATGGACGATTCGGGTGCCCGGCTCGCCGAGGACGACCCGGTCCGCACGTGGTACCGTGACGTCCTGGGCCAGGCGGGGGCCTGCCCGACCGTCGGCTTCGCGCTCCTCCGCCACAACATCGCGGTGACGAGCGGCAACCTCGTCTTCTCGCGCGGGCTCTACGAGACGGTCGGCCCCTTCGCGGCCTACCGCATGTGCCACGACTGGGACTTCCTCATCCGCTGCATGGTCCACGTGGAGCCGGTCTTCGTGCCGACCCCGCACCTCCGTTACCGGACCCATGCGACCAACACGCTCAAATCCACCGGCGACCTGATGCACGGCGAGGGATCGGCGGCGCTGAAGACCTATATGTCGCTGATCGCCCGGGGGGCGACGGACAACCGGCTGGCACCGACGCCCGAGAACTGGCCGGTCTACTTCCGGTTCTTCACCGCGACCTATGCGCCCTGGTTCACCGGCGAGCCGATCGAAACCGTCGCCCGGCAGCTCTTTCCGGACCCGGAGACGCAGCCCGCCTGGCTGTCGACGGAGGCCGGGGCGGCGGGCGGCTTCCGCACCGCCCCCTCCCCCGTACAGGACGCCCTGGCGTTGCGCCGCGTCGTCGGACTGCTGATGCCGCGCTGACACGCGGCCGGGCGCGCCGATGCCTCAGGGTTGACCGGTCTGGGGGGCAATCGTATCACCCCGCCTCACCCGACAGGAGCGCGCTGTCGCGCCGGTCCCCGGCCGTTCACGCCGCGCCCGTGCGCGCCAGCTCCTGAGAGCGTCGCGACTGAGACGGAGCCGACCGTGGGCGAGGACGTGGAAGCGCTGCGGGCCGAGCTCGCCGAGACCCAGGCACGGCTCAAGGAGGCCCAGGGCGAACTCGCCCGTCTGGTGCGTCTGGCCGAGGCCGACCTCCAGCGCCGGCGCCCCGGTGAGCAATCGAGCGTCGTCGCTTCCTCGGTCCGCAGGCCGGCCGCCAAGGAGGTGGCCGCCCGGATCGCCCGGTTCGCGCATCTCTACCGCGAGGCTGCCGCTGCCACGCCCGATCGTGCCCCCGTCGTACCCGAGGCAACGATGCTCGGATGGCTCGAAACCTCCGGGTTGTTCGACCGCCAGTACTACCTCGCGTGCAACGACGACGTCGCGAATGCCGGCGCCGATCCGACGCAGCACTATTACAACCACGGCTCCGAGGAAGGGCGCCTCCCCAGCACCCTCTGAGGGTCCGGTCTGGGGAAGCGGCCCGCTGACGCGCGTTCGAGGGATCTGATCGATGCAGGACGGTGCAGGAGAGGCCGCGCCGGCGCTCGAGCCGTGGCAGGACGATTTCGCGACGATCTACGCCAGCGGCCTGTTCGACCATATCGGCTACGCGACGCGCTATCCCGACGTGGGTCTCACCGACCTGTCGCCCCTCGAACATTACGTGAAGTACGGTGCCCGGCTCGGGCGCCGGCCCCGGGCCGACTTCACCGCGCCGCCGGACGAGACCTTCGACGGCAGCTTCGTCAATCCCTTCGCGGCCTGGATCCGGGCCCGCGCCGAGACCCAGCCCGCACCGGCCTGGAACCGGCCGGTCGTCTCGGTCCTGTGCATCACCTACAACCAGGCGGCCTTCATCCGGCAGACCCTGGACAGCATCCTCGGCCAGGCCACGGACTTCCCCTTCGAGCTGCTGGTTGGCGACGACCGCTCCACCGACGGGACCGCCGAGATCGTCGCCGAGTACGCCGCGCGCCATCCCAACCTCGTGGCGGTCCTGCGCAGCGAGAACCTCGGCCCGAATAGGAACTTCGCCGACCTCACGGAACGCTGCCGCGGCGAGTTCGTGGCGATCTGCGAAGGCGACGATTACTGGACCGACCCGCGCAAGCTCCAGCGCCAGGTCGACTTCCTGCGGGCACGCCCGGAATTCACCCTCTGCTTCCATCGGGTGCGGGTGGTCTACGAGGACATGCCGGGGGTCGAGGAGCTGTACCCGAAGCAGTGCAGCCCGCAGCCGTCGCTGTCCGACCTCGTGGCCCACAACTTCGTCCAGACCAACAGCGTGCTCTATCGCTGGCGCTACCACGGTGCCGAGGCGTTCGCGTTCGACGAGGGCATCGCCCCGGGCGACTGGTACGTCCACCTGATGCATGCCGAGGTCGGGCGCATCGGCTTCCTGCCGGAGGTGATGGCGGTCTACCGCAAGCACGCCGCCGGGATGTGGGCGACCTACGCCACCGAACTCGCCCGGCACAAGAAGCTCGGCAATTCCGAGATCGCGTTCTTCCGCAAGCTGCGCGGCCATTTCGGCGGCCGCTACGCGGCAGGCTACGAGGCCGCGCAGAAATCGATCTTCCGCCGGCTGGCCGAGGCCTATCTCGACGAGGAGGACGTCCCGAGCCTCGGACGGCTGATCGAGGCCAATCCCGACATCGCCCGCGCGGCCTTGCACGACATGGGCCTCGACGCGCCCGATGCGCTGTCCGGTGAGCCGGACGCCTTGCGCGCGTGGCTGATGAAGCAACTCACCGTCAGCGTCATCGTCACGGCCTACAACCACGCCGCCGAGATCGGCCGCTGCCTCGACGCGGTGCTGGGACAGCGCGGGCTGTTCCGGATGCAGGTCGTGATCGGTGACGACACGTCCACCGACGGGACGGCCGAGATCGTCGAGAGCTACCGGGCGCGCCACCCGGAGCGGATCGTCGTCAGGCCCCGTCCGCAGAACCTCGGCATGCTGCGCAACATGCAGGACTGCCTCTCCGCCTGCACGGGCCGGTACGTCGCCTTCTGCGAGGCGGACGATTACTGGCTGTCCGACCGCAAGGTCGCCATGCAGATGCGCATGCTGCGCAACGACCGCAGCCTCGACATGTGCTTCAACTGGGTGCTGCTCCACTACCCGGCCACCGGCTCCTACCTGCCGCACGACGAGCAGGGCCGCTACCCGACCGGTACGATCAGCTTCCCGGTGCTGGCCAATTCGCCGCTCACCGCCAATTTCTCCTGCTGCTTCTACCGCGCCGAGGCCCTGCGCCGGGTGCCGGAGGCCTATTACGAGAACGCGTCGGCGGCCGACTGGCTGATGAACCTCTACGTCGCCGACAAGGGGCGCATCGCGTTCCTGCGCGAATTGCTCTCGGTCTACACGGTTCAGGCCAAGGGCCAGTGGTCGGGCCTGCCGGAGGACATCAAGAACGCCCGGATCGCCCAGTACCAGAAGGAATTCGCCGGGATCTTCGGCGAGGGGCGCGGCTTCGAGAAGTACGAGGTCGGCTGCACCGTGGCCGAGCTCGACGGCGAATTGCCGGATTCCTTCGCCCGCGCCAACCTCGAAGCCCCGCAGGATCGGGTCTGGGCCGAGATCCAGGACGGGCAGGTGGTGCTGGCGGGCTGGGTCGTGTCGGCGAGCCGCGCCAAGGCGACCCTGGTCGTGGAGGTGGACGGCGAGGTCCAGCGCATCCCCGTGGACGTCCACCGGCCGGACGTGATCGCGGCGGTGCTCGGCGACATCCCCACCACCATGGAGGAGGCCCGCTGCGGCTTCCGCTTCACCCTACCCTACGCCCTCCACCTCGAGGTGCTGATCTCGATCGAGGTCGAGCACACGGTGGTGCCCTGGCTCTCGGTGATCTTCACCCACCGGGTCAAGCGGTCGGGTCAACAGGGTTAGAGCCCGTCCCCCGAGCCGACGGCGGTCCGGCCGCCTCAGGCTGCCTTCTCGCTCAGGCTGCCTTCTTCGCTCAGGCTGCCTTCTTGGCCACCAGGGAGTTTCCGCAGGCCAGCTCCTCCCGGGCGGATGCGGGCAAAGCCTCAAGCCACCTGCGCCACTGCTCCCCTTGAACGTCGAGGGCCATCAGCTCTCCGACCGTCATGTTGAGCAGTTCCGGCCGGATCTCGGCGGGCAGATGGTGGTTCAAGGCGCCCAGCACCCAAGAGACCGTGTAGGCGACCGTCTGGTTGACGAACGTGTCGCACAGCTCGACCTCGAACCCTTCGTCCTCGAAGATGGTCTTGAGCCCCTCCCGCGTCGCGTTGAAATAGTGGCTCGGGTAGCCGTGAACGGGTTGCAGGAAGGGCCAGTCGATGAAGACCGTCCCACCCTTGCGCAGCATGCGCCGCATCTCCCGGACGACAACCCAAGGCTGTCGGGTGTGTTCGAGGACGGCGAAGCAGCCGATGCCATCCAGAGTTTCGGATCGGATCGGGTACGGGCGGGTCGGATCGACGATGAGATCTGCCGAGCGGCTCGGGTAGACTTCCACATTCAGAACATTGTGGAATAGGATGTCGCCTCGATATCCGCATCCGAGGTCCATAAACAGCTTGTCCGGCTGGACTTCGACGAAGTGCGTGAAGATTTCGGGGAGATTACCCTGGCTCTCGCTCTGGTAAGTCTCGAGATCGTAGGAGCGATCGGTGGTGAAGAGCGGAAATGTTCCTGTCTTCGACTGGTGCCACGGCTCCTCAAGGATATGTCTGAAGCGCTCGAACTTGGCCGCCCGATCCTCGGAGCTGATCATCGGAACGATTTCCTCTCGGACTGCGACAACCTAGAGAAGATCGACCATCCTCAGCAAAACGTAAACACTCTCCGAATGGGCGAAAAAAATTGAGATACGGCATCCAGAAGTTGCCGGCCTCGGAGGGCTGGCCGCCCTGCCGACGACCAGGGCCCGGAAGCCGGTGGCATGTTCTTCGGTGTGCAGATTTCGACGATGCCCGGTTGCCGCCGCGACGGGGGCGGGGCCTCGTTTGCCGGCTCCGGGAACCGGGCTCTCCGTCATCCGCTCAACGGCTGAGCGCCGGCTGAGACGGAGCCGCAGCGGCCCTATCGCCTGCGGCCGCCCGTCAGGAAGCGGCGGACCCGCCCCATGGGGGAGCGGGGTTGCGCGAGCAGCCGCCGCACTTCGACAGCCAGCCGCGTCGCGACGATCTCGCGGGCGGGATCGTCGTAGTGGACGATGTCGTAGAAGGTCCCCTCTTCCCGGTCGCGAAAAATCCCGCTGAGGTCGAGGGCCGTGAAGGTGCGCCGGTAAGGGCGCCGCGCGGCGAGCTGCGCGGTGAAGGCCTCCAGCTTGGCGTATTGCCGGTCGAGATAGGCCAGGAACGCTCCCGAGGCGACGCCGCGCTCCGCTTCGGTGAGGTGCCGCTTGCGCAGGATCGTCGGCTGCAGGACGCTGAGGATCGGCACTTGGTGGTCGTGCGACAGCTTGGTCAGCCGGTGGGCCGCGAGCGCGTAATGGTGGATGATGGCATCCTCCCAGCCGGGGCTCTGCCAGCCCACCTCGGCGCGCAGCCGCTTCAGCTCCTCGTAGATCAGCGTGATCAGCGCCTCGTAGGACAGACCGTCCTCGCGGGCCCGGGGATCGTGCGTGTCGAAGAAATGGTCGTAGAGCCGCTGGGTGATGAAGGCGTTGTAGGGATGGCCCGGCCGGGGATCGTAGGTCCAGGGCTGGAACAGGTCGGTGCTGCCGCTGAGCACGAGGATCGCGTCGGGAGCGTAGGTCACGAGACGCGACCAGATCAGGTGCGTCATCTGCGTGAGGCAGCTCGACATGACCCCGAAATTGTAGACCTTCGCGCTGTCGAGCCCCTCCGCCCGCAGGATCCGTTCGAGGCGGCCGGGAAGGGTGTTGGCGATGTCGCCGCCGTCGATGGTGGTCGAATCGCCGACGACCAGGATCCGGGTCTCGCCTTGCGGCTTGCGCTCCACGATGGGGGCGGCGTTGAGGAAGCCGTCGGCGTCGAACGGCACGCCGTAATGGCTGGCACCCGGTTTGCCGGCAAACTGGATGAA
>NZ_BACT01000121.1:0-1251 GCF_000333255.1 Methylobacterium sp. B1
CGGCCGCGCCTTGCGCCGCCTGCTTGGCGGCCCGCGCCGCCTCGAGCCGGGCGATCTCGGCGCGCAGGAGCGCGACGCGCGCGTCGAGATCCCCGAGGGAGAGCGTGTCGAGGGGCTGCCCGATCTCGTGGGCAACGGCCTTGCGCGGCCGGTCGTCGTCGTCCCGCACGTCGTGTCCTCCCTAATCCAGGAACGAAGTTCCGGCCCCGTCCCAGGCCAGCCCGAGATGGGCCGCTACGGTGGCGCCGATATCCGCGAAGGTCTCCCGCCGGCCGATCGACCGGGCGGCCACGCCGGGGCCGAAGGCCAGGACCGGGACCTGCTCGCGGGTGTGGTCGGTCCCGGTCCAGGTCGGATCGTTGCCGTGGTCGGCGGTGATCACGGCGAGGTCGCCCGGCGCCAGCGCCGCCAGGATCTCGGGGATCCGGGCGTCGAACGCCTCCAGCTCCGCGGCATAGCCCGGTACGTCGCGGCGGTGGCCGTGCTCCGTGTCGAAATCCACCAGGTTGACGAAGATCAGGCCGCCCGCCGGCAGGGTCGCCAGCGCGGCGAGTCCCGCCGTCACGCAGGCCGCATTCGGGCCCGGCTTGATCTCGCGGCCGGTGGCGCGGTGGGCGAAGATGTCGCCGATCTTGCCGACGCTCACCACCGCGCGGCCGGCCGATTCGGCCCGGTCGAGCAGGGTGCGCCCGGGCGGCGCGACCGCGAAATCCTTGCGGTTGCCGGTCCGGCGGAAGCCCGCCTCCGCCGAGCCCACGAAGGGCCGGGCGATCACCCGGCAGACGCGGTAGGGGTCGCACAGCCGGCGCGCCACGCGGCACAGGTCGTAGAGCCGCTCCAGCCCGAACGCCTCCTCGTGGGCGGCGATCTGGAACACGCTGTCGGCCGAGGTGTAGCAGATCGGCTGGCCGGTCCGGACATGCGCGGCGCCCAGCGCGTCGATGATCGCGACGCCCGGCGCGTGGCAATCGCCCAGGATGCCCGGGATGCCGCCTTCCGTGATCAGCGCGCGGGTCAGCTCCGGCGGGAAGGCCGGCCGGGTGTCGGGGAAATGCCCCCAGGGCTCGGTCAGGGGCAGCCCGGCGATCTCCCAGTGACCGGAGGGCGTGTCCTTGCCGGCGGCCTTCTCCACCGCGTGGCCGTAGGCGCCCCACGGCGGCCCGGCCGGCGCGAGGTTCGGCGGGATGCGGCCCGAGGCGCCACCGGCCGCCAGTCCGAGCCCGAGTCCGGCGAGATGGGGCAGACGCAGCG
>NZ_BACT01000120.1:0-16218 GCF_000333255.1 Methylobacterium sp. B1
AGAACTTGAACGCGCCGTGATCAGGACGAGCCCGAGGACAGGCTCGACAGGCTCAGGAGCAGCTCGAAGCGGTCGAGCTGGAAGCCCTCGAACAGGTGCGTCGTGCCGCCGCCGAGCGCCGCGGGCCAGTCCACGGTGAGTTCGAGGAATGGGGCGGTCGCCTCGCCATGCGCGTAGGCCTTGCCGGTGATCGCGTCGTTGACGATGCGCTTCGGCAGGTCGAGGGAGGCGAAGTAGAACGGGAGCGACGCCAGCACGACGGCGCAGATCCTGAGCTGATTGCCCTTCGAATAGCGCCAGATGTACGGGAACAGCCGCGGCTCAAGCGCGCGCATCGTGTCCTTCCGACGAAAGCCCGCCCTGGCGGCCCGAGGGCCGAATCGCCGCAGTCGGACGCTTGACCCTGGTCGATACGCTACCCGAGGGATCCGGTTTCATCCAATACACCCCGATACGGACGGCGGCGCGCCGGTCGCGGCGTGATCGCGCCGTCATATAGGGTATCCTGCGATGCGGGGGGCATGCAGATCTGCCCTGCAACGGCGGCTCGCGCCGGGCCCAGCCGCAGGCGTGGCGTCGGTGCCGCAGTCGGGAGCCGCCCCCAGCAATCCGGCCCGCGCGGTGCGCCCATGACGTCAGCGGCCTTGCTCAAGAGCGCGCGTCCTTATATTGCGACGCAACCACCACGACTCCGTACCTGAACCGGCGCGGACGGCCGCGCCGCGCGGCCGCCAGGGAGCCGGCACAACCCGTTTCGGGCCGCCATGAATCTGCGCAACATCGCCATCATCGCTCACGTCGACCACGGCAAGACGACGCTCGTCGACAAGCTGCTGGCCCAGTCCGGCACCTTCCGCGAGAATCAGCGGGTCGAGGAGCGGGCGATGGACTCGAACGACCTCGAGAAGGAGCGTGGCATCACGATCCTCGCCAAGGCGACGTCGGTCGTCTGGAAGGACACCCGCGTCAATATCGTCGACACCCCCGGCCACGCCGATTTCGGCGGCGAGGTCGAGCGTATCCTGTCGATGGTCGACGGCGTGATCGTGCTGGTGGATGCGGCCGAAGGGCCGATGCCGCAGACCAAGTTCGTGGTCGGCAAGGCGCTCAAGATCGGCCTGCGTCCGATCGTGGCGATCAACAAGGTCGACCGGCCGGACGCCCGGATCAACGAGGTGGTGAACGAGGTGTTCGACCTGTTCGCGGCCCTCGACGCCACCGACGAACAGCTCGACTTCCCGATCCTCTACGGGTCGGGCCGTAACGGCTGGATGGCCGACAGCCCGGAGGCCGACCCGTCGGTCGGCCTGGAGCCGCTGTTCGACCTCGTGCTGAAGCACGTGCCGCCGGCCAAGACCGAGGATGGGCCGTTCCGGATGCTCGGCACCCTGCTGGAGGCCAACCCGTTCCTCGGCCGGATCATCACCGGCCGGATCGCCTCGGGCTCGGTGAAGCCGAACCAGTCGATCAAGGTCCTCGACCGCACCGGCAAGGTCGTCGAGACCGGCCGCGTGTCGAAGATCCTCGCCTTCCGCGGCCTTGAGCGTGCGCCCATCGACGTGGGCGAGGCGGGCGACATCGTGTCGATCGCCGGCCTCATGAAGGGCACCGTGGCCGATACCTTCTGCGACCCGCAGGTCGACACCCCGATCCAGGCGCAGCCGATCGATCCGCCGACGGTGACGATGTCGTTCATCGTCAACGACAGCCCGCTCGCGGGCACCGAGGGCGACAAGGTCACGAGCCGCATGATCCGCGACCGCCTGTTCAAGGAGGCCGAGGGCAACGTCACGCTCAAGATCGAGGAGGCGGCCGACAAGGACTCGTTCTACGTCTCGGGCCGCGGCGAGCTGCAGCTCTCGATCCTGATCGAGACCATGCGCCGCGAGGGCTTCGAGATCGCCGTCTCGCGGCCGCGCGTCGTGTTCGAGCGCGACGAGGCCGGCGGGCTCCTGGAGCCGATCGAGGAGGTCGTGATCGACGTCGACGAGGAGCATTCCGGCGTCGTCGTGCAGAAGATGTCCGAGCGGAAGGCCGAGATGCTGGAGATGCGGCCGTCGGGCGGCAATCGCCTGCGCCTCGTCTTCCACGCCCCGACCCGTGGCCTGATCGGCTACCAGGGCGAGCTGCTCACCGACACCCGCGGCACCGCGATCATGAACCGGCTGTTCAAGGCCTACGAGCCCTACAAGGGCGAGATGCCGGGCCGGCGCAACGGCGTGCTGATCTCCAACGACCAGGGCGAGGCTGTCGCCTACGCGATGTGGAATCTGGAGGACCGCGGCCCGATGATGATCGAGCCGGGCTGGAAGGTGTACCAGGGCATGATCGTCGGCGAGCACAACCGCGAGAACGACCTCGAGGTGAACGTGCTCAAGGGCAAGAAGCTCACCAACATCCGCACCACGTCGAAGGACGAGGCCGTGCGCCTCACCCCGCCGATCCGTATGACCCTGGAGCGCTCGCTGGCCTGGATCCAGGACGACGAACTCGTCGAGGTGACGCCGAAGTCGATCCGCCTGCGTAAGGCGATCCTCGACCCGAACGACCGCAAGCGGGCGGAGCGCTCCAAGGAAAACGCCGCCTGAGCTGAACGACCGGCAACCGGGCACTCAGGCCCGGTTGCTGATGCAGCCCTTATGTCCGGCTGATCTCGGGCCCATCGAACCCTTATGCCGGGGACAATACCTCGGTGCGGCGGACCCGAGAGGCCCGCGTGAACCCCGTGACACCGATGTCCGTCGCGTTGAATCCAATCCCGTCGCTCCCGCCTGCCGCTTCTGCGCCGCCCTCCTATCTCGTCGGTCAAGACGGCGAGGGGCATTGGGTGGCCGTGGAGGCTGGTGGGCGTGCCGGAGGCATCTTCCGCAGCCGTCAGGATGCGATCCGCTACGCCTGCCTCGAGACCGGCTGCCGCCCCGGCGACGTGCCGCTGGCGGCCGGACCGATCCCTCTCCGCCTTTCCTGAGCCGCGAGCAGCCGCACCGCGTCGCGGTGCGGCTCTGTCGCGTCAGCTGCCGCCGGGATCGGTCTCGTCGTTCTGCGTGCCTCCGGAGGGCGTGCCCAGGCCGGGCTTGCCCTCGGTCTTCTCGTTCGGGTCCTTCACCGCGTCGGGGGCGACGTTCTTCGGCTTCTCCGGCTGCGGATCGGTCTCGCGGCGCTCGGTCATTCCTGGGTCTCCTGCTCGGCGCGTGAATGGCCGCCCGCGACTTTGGTGCCGGCGGCCGGGCCCCGCGAGGCTTTCTGGTCCGAATGGCCGCCGGAAGAACCGCCGATGGCGGGCGGCGCGCGTCCGGGCTCGCCGGTCGAACCCCAACCCTCCTTCGGCTCGCTCCGTGGCGTTCCACCGGATCCCATGTCGGTGATCGCCGCCTGCTCGGGTGTTTGGTGACCACCCCCGGCCGGCGGGGTTCCGCGCGACCCGACCGCGTCGTCAGGCTTGCGGGTGACCGTCTCGGACTCGCTCGTCGCTCGGCTCATCAGCGCTTCCCGTCGTCCTGACCGACGGCGGCGGTGGCACGGTCGATGGCTTCGCCAAGGTCGGTGCCGCTCCTAGCCTGGTCTTCCATCTGGCCGAGCTTCTCGCGCGAGGCCCCGATCTCACTGGCCTTGTCGGCTTCAGGACTTTCCCGCGGCGTCTGTCCGGTCTGCTCTGTCATGGCTCGCCTCGCTGCCTCTTCGAGGGACAACGGAGGCGGCGCAGGAGGGTTGCGGGGGCCGAGGCGATCGACCGCCGGCGGTCCCCTGATGTCAGGGACCGACGATCCGCGGCAGGACGGCCTCAGTCAGGCGACGCACGGAATCCTCGGCAGCCCCGCGATCCGCCGCGCGGGCCTCGATCGTCAGCAGATCGCCACCCCGGAGGATGACGGCGGTCGCGCCCGCACCGCGTTCCAGCGCGTAGACACTCAGCCAGCCGATCGCCGGGCCGGCCGGCAGGGCCGAGAGTCGGCAATCCGGGTTCCGCCGAACGCAGAGCGTTTCGAGCGCGCCGAGGGACGTCCTGCCGGAGCGCACCCGCTCTTCCGTCCCGTCGGTCAGGCGCCCGAGCTGCAGCTCGATCGTCGGCGAACCCCTGCAGGACGAACAATTCACGCCGAGATGAAGCGGTGCGGCCTGCGCGGCGGCCTCCGGCCCGAGGGCGGTTCTGGAAGCTTCGGCCAGCCCGGTCAGGTCATGCAGCGCGAAGCCCTGCGCCAGCGCGGCCTGAGCCCAGAGGCTGAGCAGAAGAACAAGGAGACCGCGCATCAGAGAATCGCCACCCGATCGACGGGTCTGGCGTTACCGGAAAGGCTTTTCCGGATCTAGATGCGGCGCTTTTCGGAAAGGCGCGAACTATATCAATTGGTCTGTAGTGTTTATAGGCAAAATGGACGGAACTGAAGTTTCCAAAGATCACTTTTACTATTCGAGGGTTCTCTTGGCGTAGTGGTCCCGTTCAGGCGGTGCGCCAAATCCAGCCTCTGTGGGGTATATGTCTCGCGCCGAACGGTGCCGGCGCGATTCCCGGGACACCCGTGTTGGAGCGGCCCGAGGGCCGCTCCGATAGCGCCTAACCGATTCCGTCGAACAGGGCCGACGAGATGTAGCGCTCGGCGAAGGAGCAGGCGACGGTCACGATGCGCTTGCCCTGGAATTCGGGCCGCTTGGCCAGTTCCAGCGCCGCGGCGACGTTGCCGCCGGTGGAGATGCCGCCGGGGATGCCTTCCAGGCGGGCGAGGGCCCGGGCGGTCTCGAAGGCGGCCTGATTGGTGACCTTCAGGACGCCGTCGAGGATGTCGGTGTGAAGGTTGTCCGGAATGAAGCCGGCGCCGATGCCCTGGATCTTGTGCGGGCCGGGCTGGCCGCCGGAGATCACCGGGGAATCCTCCGGCTCCACGGCGAAGACCTTCAGGTTCGGCAGGCGCGGCTTCAGCACCTCGCCGACGCCCGTCACGGTGCCGCCGGTGCCGACGCCGGCCACGAACGCGTCGAGCTGGCCGCCGGTGTCGCTCCAGATCTCCTCGGCGGTGGTCTTCCGGTGAATCTCGGGGTTGGCGGGGTTCGAGAATTGCTGTGGCATCACGGCGCCCGGGATCTCCTTCAGGAGTTCCTCGGCCTTCGCGATCGCGCCCTTCATGCCTTGTGCGCCGGGGGTGAGCGCCAGCTCCGCTCCCAGGAAGGCGAGCATCTTGCGCCGCTCCAGCGACATGGTCTCGGGCATCACCAGGATGAGCCGGTAGCCGCGGGCGGCGGCCGTGAAGGCGAGGGCGATGCCGGTGTTGCCCGAGGTCGGCTCGACCAGCGTGCCGCCAGGCTGGAGCTTGCCGGAGGCCTCCAGCGCGTCGATCATGTTGACGCCGATGCGGTCCTTGACGCTGGCGATCGGGTTGAAGAATTCGAGCTTGAGCAGGATCTCGGCATCGACCCCGTGCTCCTTGGGCAGCCGGTTGAGGCGCACCAGCGGGGTGTTGCCGATCGTCTCGGTGATCGAGCCGTAGACCCGGCCGTGGCCGACCTTCGCCGGTGCGTTGATGGTATCGGCCATCGGGGAACTCCTGCGCGTGTTGAAGGATCTGACAGATTTCGGGTCCGGGACGGGCCGCGCCAAGGGATCGCTCACGCGAGGCCGGCCCGGCCGGTTCCGGACGGGAGGCTGCGATATCGCGTTGCCGCGGCCGGAGCAATCGGGCTAAGTGCCCTTACCGAAAGTTCTTTTCATTATTTCAAGGGCATTCGGCCCCGGATGGAAGGCCTTTATCGATTGGTCCGAGCCTGATGGAATTTCATTCTCCAGCCCCCGTCGAGACGACCGGCGGGATCGGCGCGTCGTCCGCATCGGGAGGGCTGGGACGGCCCCGAGGGCCGACTCGTCGGGTCGCTCTGTTGGCCGGCTTCGGGGTGATCCTGGCACGGCCGACCTGGGGGAGCGAGGTGGTCCGCCTCGTGCTCGCCACCGCGACGCCGGGCGGTGGCTTTCCAGCTTTCGGCGAGACGCTCGCCCACGCCATCGCGGCCGTCGACCCGACTTTGGCGATCGAGCGGCGTGCCACCGGCGGGTCGGCCGAGAATGTCGGCCTCCTCCGCACCGGCCGGGTCGATCTCGGCCTCGTACAGGGCGCGTACGCCTATCCGGCCCTCGCCGAAGGCGGCGACCTGACCGTTCTGGCGCCGATGTACCCGACGCCGGGCCTGTTCGTGGTTCCGGCCGGCAGTGCGATCCGCTCCGTGTCGGATCTGCGCGGGCGCAGGGTCGTGCTCGGCACCCATAATTCGGGGCTCACCGTCATGGGCCGGAGCGCCCTCAGCGCCTCGGGTCTCGATCCCGAGCGGGACATCAGCCCGATGCTGCTCGACCGGGCCGGCGACGGTCCGGCCCTGGTGCGGGAGGGCCGCGCCGACGCGCTCTGGGGCGGCGGCCTCGACTGGCCGGGCTTCCATGCTCTGGCCGCCGATCCGGGCGGAGCCCGCTTCTTCGGGCCGTCCGAGGCGGGGATCGCGCGCCTCGCGCAGCCGGGCGCGGCGACGCGGCGCCTGACGGTCCCGGCGGGCAGCTTCGCCGGCCAGACGGACCCGATCGAGACAGTCGGATCCTGGAGCTTCGTGCTCGCGCGGCCCGGACTCCGCGAGGACGCGGCCTATCGCGTCGCGGCGGCGCTGGCGCGCACGGACTTGCCCACCGCCCAGCCGAAGAACCTCGTCGGCCTCGTCCCGGCGGACAGGATCAATCCCGGGACCGCCCGCCTCCTCCGCGAAGCGGGCGTGAGCCTGCGCTGAGTTCGCCGGGCTTCAGCGGAAGGAGGCGACGCGGCGGTCGCGTTTCCGCTCGGCTGCCGGCTGGTAGGCGATCTCGGCGTGGTGGGTGCAATAGGGCAGCCCAGTGATCGACCGGGCGCCGCAGAACCGGAATTCCGGGGTCGTCGGATCGCCGAGCGGCCAGCGGCACATGGATTCCCGCAGGTCCATGATGGTCACGCGTTGCGAGACCGCCAGAGCCACAGGCTCCGGAGCCGGCACGGGCGCGGGCGCGGGAAATTCGGGGGCCGGACGATGGGCGAGGATCGCCACCGGCTCGGGCGCCTGTGTCTCGACCACCGCGATGGCGGTCTCGATCTCGACGGTCTTGGACGGTGGCGCGGCGGCGGGAGCCTCCTCGCCACCCCGGGCACGCCCGGCCAGACCGAGGCGATGGACCTTGCCGATCACCGCATTGCGGGTGACGCCGCCGAGCTGCGCCGCGATCTTGCTGGCGCTCTGCCCGTCTTCCCACAACCGGCGCAGCAGCGCCACGCGATCATCCGTCCAGCCGAGAACCGGTTCCATCATCCCCTCCGCCCCCTGCGGCTCGGCTGCGTTCCCGAAAGCGAGGCCGTGTGTTCGGGCCGCCGGACGCCTTATCTCGGCCGACCGTGTCGCCGCGCAGACCGCGCCCTCGCGCGCCGGCTGCCGCACCGCGTGCGACACCCTGTCTCGCCAGGCCACGGGGGAACCCTAGCGCGGCGTTCGCGAGCGTTGCAAGGGCGGCCGGTCCCCCGATGCGGGCCGCCGCGGCGCCTGTCCACCGGCAATGGCGGCGGCCGATGGCCCCTCGGCCGTGCGATCGAGGCGGCCACGCTTGTGCCCGGATCCCGTGGAAACGTGACCCCTCCGCAACAGCGCGGCCATATCGTCCTGCTCAGCCGGCTATGGTGGAACAGGCTGTACGGCCAAGCTCGTTCCGTGTGGCAGAGTGGGCGCGTTACGCGGTTCAAGGAAGCGACGATGGGTTTTCGTCAGGTCAGCCTGCGCATGGCAGTGGCGTTCGGGCTGGCGGGGCAGGTCGCGGCGTGCGGCAGCGTCCCGCGGACTCCCTACAGCGCCGAGCAGGCCGCGCTGGCGACCATCCCCGGCGTCCCCGGTGCGCGCGTCTTCGCCGACGCGTCGGTGGACACGATCGCGGCGCTCGCTGCCAATCCGGAGCGTCGCCTCAAGGGCTTCACGTATCTGGCCCTGTCGGGCGGCGGCGGTGACGGCGCCTACGGGGCGGGCGTGCTCAACGGCTGGACGGCCTCCGGCAAGCGCCCGGAATTCACCCTGGTGTCCGGTGTCTCGACCGGCGCGCTGATCGCCCCCTTCGCCTTTCTGGGACCGGCCTACGATCCCTATCTGACCGAGTTCTACACCAGCGGCGTCGCGGGTGAGCTGGTGGCCTCGCCCAACCTGGCAAACGTGCTGTTCGGCTCCGGATTGTTCGGTGACGGACGCCTGCGCAGCCTGATCGACCGCTACGTCACGGCGGATCTCCTCAAGGCGGTTGCCGAGGAGCATGCCAAGGGGCGGCGCCTCCTCGTGGTGACGGCCCAGATCAGCGGCCAGAAGAGACGAGCACGCGATGGCCTCAGAGACGAACACGCCCCCGACCCTCGATGACGAGACCCTGGCCTTCGCCGCCCGCGTCTTCCAGTACGCGCGGCTGGGCCATTCGGAGGATCTCGCCGACCTGTTCGGGCAGGGGCTGCCGGCGAACCTGCGCAACGACAAGGGCGACAGCCTGCTGATGCTGGCCGCCTATAACGGCCAGGCGGACGCCACGCGGGTGATCCTGGAGGCCGGCGGCGACCCGGAACTCGCCAATGACCGTGGCCAGACGCCCCTCGCCGGCGCGGCCTTCAAGAACGATCTCGCGATCGCGCAGCTCCTGCTCCAGCACGGGGCCAGGGTGGACGGGACCGGCGACGGCACCCGCACGGCCCTGATGACGGCGGCGATGTTCGACCGCACCGAGATGGTCGACCTGCTCCTCCGCCACGGCGCCGACCCGGACCGGCGCGACGCCTCCGGACAGAGCGCCGCCGACATGGCCCGGGCAATGGGTGCCCAGGCGACGCCGGCGCAGCTCGACGGGGCGCCCCGGAAGCAGGCTTAGGCCCACTTTCAGAAACGGATCCAGGCGGGCGCGACTGTCGCCGCACAAGGGAGCACAGCTTTGGCGCGATGGATTGGGGCGGTCCTGCTGGCCTGCTTTGCGGGACCGGCGTCCCTCGGGTCGACCTCCGCCGCTGAATCGCCCTGGCCGGCCTTCGGACACGATCCGAGCAACCGCAATTTCTCCGACCTGACCCAGATCGACCGCGACACTGTCGGTCGGCTGCGCCCCGCCTGGATCTTTCAGACCGGAATCACCGGATACTTCCAGGCCCAGCCCGTGATGGTGGACGGCACCCTCTTCGTCTCCACGACGCAGAACAACGTCGCGGCCCTCGACGCGAAGACCGGCAAGCCCGTCTGGACCTACACCCACAAGCCGCGCACCGAGAAGATCTTCGGACCGCCCTCGAACCGCGGGGTGGCGGTGTCGGGGGGGCTCGTCTTCGAGGCGACCATGGACGGGCGGCTGATCGCCCTCGACGCGAAGACCGGCAGGATCGTCTGGGACAAGGAGGCGGTCCGCCCCGAGGAGGGCGAGAGCGAGACCGCCTCGGGCCTCGCCGCGACGCTCGGCGGCAAGCCCGTCCAGGGCTCGAGCCGCCTCGGCTTCAAGATGCCGCCGCTGGTTGCCGACGGGCTCGTGATCGTCGGCGTCACCGGCGCCGGATACGGCCTCCACATCGAGGACGAGGCGGGCGGCCTCGACGGCGGCGCCGTCGTCGGCATCGAGGGCGGGTACGGGCGACGCGGCTGGCTCGCGGCCTACGACGCGAAGACCGGCGAGGAACGCTGGCGCTGGTACGTCACGCCGTCCGAGGGTTGGGAGGGGGGCTTCGTCGCCCAGACCGCCGACGGCACGCCGCTCCACCGGGACATCGCCGCCGAGAAGGCCGCCGCTCCGGCCAACCGCGACGCTTGGCGCGTCGGCGGCGGCTCCCTCTGGATGACGCCGGCCTATGATCCGGATCTCGGCCTGATCTTCCTCGGCACCGGCAACCCGGCCCCGCAGAATTTCGGCCTCTCGCGTCCGGGCGACAATCTCTACACGATGTGCCTCGTGGCCCTCGACGTGAAGACCGGCGCGCTGCGCTGGTACTACCAGCAGGTGCCGCACGA
This sequence comes from Methylobacterium sp. B1, assembly GCF_000333255.1. NCBI lineage: Bacteria > Pseudomonadati > Pseudomonadota > Alphaproteobacteria > Hyphomicrobiales > Methylobacteriaceae > Methylobacterium > Methylobacterium sp. B1. The sequence goes on from NZ_BACT01000120.1 coordinate 10,003, forward strand.
CGAATGGGGCTACGACGTCGCCGCGCCGCCCTTCCTGCTCGACATGCCCGGTGGCGCGAAGGCGGTGGCTTCTGCAAGCAAGACCGGCTGGATCTACGTCCACGACCGCGCCACGGGGACGCTCCTGGCGCGGTCCGCGCCGCTCGTCGATCAGAAGAACCTGTTCGCGCCGCCGACGCCGCAGGGCACCGTGGTGGCGCCCGGTCCCCTCGGCGCGGTCTCGTGGCCGCCCACCGCCTATGACGGCCGGCGCGCCTACGTTCAGGTCCGCCACGGGGCGACGACCTACACGGTGAAGACCGTTCCGGCAGCTGCCGGGCGTCCGGAGATCCGCTACACGGAGACGGGCGAGGCGAAGGGCGAGGCGTCCTTCAGCACGCTGACGGCGGTCGACCTCGTGGATGGCGGCAGGATCGCCTGGTCGGTCCGCGGGGGGAGCCGTCTCTCCGGAGGGACCTTGGCGACGGCCGGCGGCCTCGTCTTCTCGGGAGAGGAGGACGGCCATCTCGACGCCCACGATGCGAAGGACGGCCGGATTCTCTGGCGCTTCCAGTGCGGGGCCGGCATCAGCGGCCCTGCGATGACCTACGCGCTGGACGGCAAGCAGTACCTCGCGGTGGCGGCGGGCGGCGCCTCCTTCACCAAGGCATCCGGGTTCGGCACCGGCGACGCATTGCTGGTCTTCGCGCTCCCCGATTGACCGCGACCGAGCTTGGCCGGATGTCTCCCGTCCGTTCGGGGGACGGATGGCCATGGCGGACCTGTGCGAGGACATCGGGGGCGGGGCGACGGTCCAGCCGACGGATCGCGGTCCGCCGGTCATCCGCACCATCGCGATGCCCGCCGACACCAACCCCGCCGGCGACATCTTCGGCGGCTGGCTCATGGCACAGATGGATCTCGCGGCCGGCAACGTCGCGGCCCGTCGGGCACGGGGACGCTGCGCCACCCTCGCGGTCGACGCGATCACCTTCCACCATCCGGTCTTCGTGGGCGACGAGGTGAGCCTCTATGCGTGGCTCCTGAGGGTCGGGCGCTCCTCCCTGCGCATCCAGGTCGAGGTCTGGCGGCGCGAACGGGCGAGCGAGGTCACCATGAAGGTGACCGAGGCGACCTTCACCTTCGTGGCGATCGGCGAGGACCGGCGCCCGCGGCCTGTGCCGCCGGCCGAATCCGGGCTCTGATCCGGTTTCGAGGACGGGATCGGGGCGACCTTCAGCGACGCGGCGGGATCCACGGCGCCTGAGGGGACCGGCGCGGATCCGGACCGGTGGCGTGCGCCCGAGGGTCAGCATTCTATGCGCGCGGGCGGTTTTGCCGATCCGGGACCGTATCGGATCGGTGCCGGACGGCCGCAGCCCTGTCATCGCGGGCCGTGAGACCGTGGCGACCGTTGAAGCGCCGGGAAACATGCACCTCGGTGGCGAAGCCGCACCGATACGCGAAGGCGCCGATCGACATGTGGAGGCAGGCCGGGTCGGATCGACGTCCCTCTCCGGGCGCGAGAGAGGCAGTTCCAGGAACCGTCCGGGCTGTCGGCGTCCGACGCGACGCCGCCAGCCCGTCGATCCGGCAGGACGATCCCGCCCGGAGCCTGAACCGAGCGCCGGTCGGCAGGGCGAGCCACATCCATCCTGCGCCGATCCCGCAGGGCGGTCGCCAAGCGGCTGCATCTCGGTCGCGAGGACGGCATTCCGCGCGCGTCCCGCGTCCGGCGGCGATACGCGTGGGATGGCCAAGCGCCGAGGGTCGGGGACGATCGGGCGGCGGATCCGCCTCAGCGCGCCAGGACGGCGTAGCGGGTGCGCAGGCGCAGGCCGAACACCGCCATCATGAACATGCAGCAGGTGGCGTTGTTACCGTTGTAGAGCACCGTCTCGAAGGAGGCCGAGACCAGCCCGAGAAACCACAGCCGCAGGAACAGCATGGTCTCCGCGTCGAGGCGCATTCCGCCGGCCACGCGCTGCAGGTCGCGCACCGGGGCGAGGACGAAGGCCACCACGGTGAGCGCGAGGAACGGCAGGCCGCCGATCAGCGCGGTGTCGAGATAGGCGTTGTGGGCATGGTCGACGGTGGTGACCCAGGTGAGCTCCTCGGAACCGGCGTACATGGTGCGTTCGGTCATCCAGAAGGCGCCGATGCCCCAGCCGCGCCAGGGCCGGATCATGATGTTGTCGATGGCGAACTGCCAGATCTCGCTGCGGCCCGTGAAGGTCGCGTCGGTGAGCAGCGCCCCCACTGCGTCCTGGATCGGCGGCGCGAGCACGGAGCCGATGGAGATCAGCGAGAACCCGATCACGGGGCCGAGGAGCAGCAGGCGCCGCAGGAACCCGCCGGTGAGGACCTGGCACAGGCCGGTGACGGCGAGGATCACCGGAAGGAGCAGGATCGCGGTCTTCGAGCCGCTCGCCACCAGGAAGCCGGCCGCCAGGAGCACGATCGCCCAGCCGAGCAGACGGCTCGCGACGGTGGCGACGTAGAGGCCGACGATCACCAGGATCACCATGGCTGCCCCGGCCTCGTTCTTCTGCGGGAAGATTCCGCGCCAGAGACCGGGATGGCTGGGATCGGAATTGACGTCGAAGGCCGAGTGGATCGCGAGATTGGGCACGAGGGCGACCGCGAGGTAGGAGCCGAGCACGATCACCAGGGCGGATCCGGCCATGGTCAGCGCCAACTGCCGGGGGGATCGGGCCACGATCAGCACGCCTGCCGAGAGCATCGCCGCGATGGCGAACAGGACGAGCCGCCGCAGCGACAGGCTGGGCTCGATCGACAGGAGCGCCGTCGCCCCGAGCCAGAGGGCGCAGAGGACGAGGGGGCGCGTCAGCAGCGGATGAAGGTGCCGGACGCCGATCCGGTGGATCGCCGCGGCCATGGCGGCACCGGCGCCGAGAAACAGGACCTGCGTCAGCAGGCTTCCATCCTCGGAGGCCGCGAGCATCGACCGATCCGACAGATCCTTCAGCCAGACGTGGTTCCAGAGCAGGACGAAGACGAACCCGTTCAGGAGCACGCGCAGCACGTCGGGCATGTCCCGGCCTGCGACGCCGCGCTGCCGCCCGTCGGCCGGGATCCCGATCGCCGCGTCCGCAGAAGCCATGCCGTCCCACCGCGAGGCCGCGCCGTGCGGCCGAGACCATTCTAGCGGCCCGCGGGTCCGGGGCGATGGAAAATCAGACGTTCCGGCCGACGATCGCGCGATAACCTTGACGTAAGCCCGAAGCGATCAGCGCCGCATCGTGTACTGCGAGCGGCCGGCGGATTGCCGCATCAGGAACGAGGCCATCTCGGCGAGTTCCGGGGCCTTGGAGCGGAAGGTGACGGACAGCGCCAGCAACGTGTCCTTGTGATCGAGCCCCGCATAGATCCGCTCCTGGACCGGGACGTGCTCGGCCCGCAGCTTGGCGGCGAGGCTGACCGTGTGCCGCGGCTTCACCACCGTGTCGGCGTCGCCGGTCGCCAGGAAGGCGGGGGGCGAGAGCGGGCCCGCGAAGGCCACCGGCTGCGTTGCCTCCGGATCGGGAGCCTTCCCGAACACCTTCACGGTGGTGTCCTGATCGAACGGCAGGAAATCGTAGGGTCCGGACAGGCCCGCGACCGCCTTGATGACCTTGGGATCGATTCCGGCCGCGATCACGTAGCGCGGGTCGAGGCCGAGCATCACCGCGTTGTAGGCCCCGGCCGAGTGGCCGGCGAGCACGATCCGGCGCGGATCGCCGCCATAGCCCGCGATGTTGTCGCGCACCCAGGCGATGGCCGCCGCACCATCCTCCAGGAAGCCGGGAAACGGTGCCTCCGGGTAGAGCCGGTAGTCGGGCAGCACCGTGACGAAGCCCTGCGCGGCGAGCGCGTGCCCGACGAAGGCGTAATCGTCCTTGGAGCCGCTCTGCCAGGAGCCGCCGTAGAAGAACACGAGGACCGGCGCATTCTCGGCGGCCGCCGTCGGGACGTAGACATCGAGGTGCCGCCGCGGCCCTTCGCCGAAGGGCTGGTCCTTCGCGGCGAGGCGCCCCCCCGGATCGCGCGGGCCGATCGCGTCGAACAGGGCGAGCGGCGAGGCAGCGGTGAAGCCGAACGCGGCGAGCCCGAGACAGAGGAGGCTAGCAAACGCGGTGAGGAGGCGTGTCATATCCCATCCGGTTATCCCGACCGGCTCATACCGCACCGCCCTCGGGGCGGATTGATGACGGTCCCGCAGCGGATCGTGAAAAATCAGGTCCGCAGGACGATGCAGGCGCCCCCGACCTTGCGGATGCGGCCGCACAGGTCGTCGGCCGCCTGCCGGCTCTGCGCCGGGATGCGGATCCGGTAGAAGGCGCGGGTGCCGCGGTTGCGCAGGCGTGTACCGATGATCATCGGCCGCACCTCGCCGATCACCCCCGCATAGGCGCTCCGCGCCCGGTTGAAGCTCTGGAGCGCCAGCGCCTTGGAGAAGTTGCCCGCGAGCTGGATCCCCCAGGGAGCGGCCGGTCCCTCGTTGAGGCCGAGGGCGAAGCGGTCGCCGCGGGACGGGACGCGTAGGCTGGCGGTCACCTGCAGGCAGGTCTGCGGCGCCTCCGGATGGGCGTCCTTCGCGTCCTTCACGTCCTTGCCCTCGGGCTTGGCGGGTGCGCCGCCCTCCGGGTACTCGATCGCCTTGGCGGGTCCGGTCCGCCAATCGTCCACCGGCCGGCCCGTGATGACCGCCACGTAGGTCCGGGTCTCGGCGGGCAGGCCGCCATCGCCGGCGAGCCATTTGCTGACCCGCGCGGCGCCACCGTTATAGGCCGCGGCCGCGAGACCGAGATTGCCGAACTGGGACTTCAGATCGGACAGCAGATGGGCTGCGTGCGGGATCGCCTGCTCGGGATCGAACGGGTCGAGGAGGCCGCGCTCCCGTGCCGTTCCCGGCATGAATTGCGCGATGCCCTGCGCCCCGGCCGGGCTCACGACCCCCACGCGAAAGCTGCTCTCGCGCCAGATCAGGCGCGTCAGGAACGGCACCGGCAGGCCACGGGCCTTGGCGGATTCGTCGATCAGGCGGCACAGGGCCTGCTCGACGGTCTCGGTCGCCCCTTCGGACGGGGCGGCCGCGGCCGGATGCGCGCAGGCGAGGGCGAGGAGCAGGGCGCCGAGGCGCAGGGGCGGGGCAATCACGCCGCGCATGTAGCGACCTGCGGGTGCGGATCAATCCAGACCGTCAACCTTCCCGTGCGGTTCGGACGGTGCACCTTTGCGCTATGGCGCTTCCGGGCCGGTCCGTCGTAGCGTCCCGACATTCGAGCGCCCCACCAAGGCGGCGCCATGGGAGATGCGCCGATGTCCGATCTGGCAACCCTGCGCGGCCTGTCCGGCCTGAGCCCCGCGCCGGCCCCGCTCACGGGTTCCGCTCTGGTGATGATCGACCTGCAGCAGACCTATCGCGAGGGCGTCATGCGGCTCGAGGGCGTCGAGCCTGCGCTCCGCGAGGCCGCGGGCCTGCTGAAGCGGGCGCGCGACGCGGGGATCCCGGTGATCCATGTCCGCCACCATGCCGGGCCGGGAACGCCCTACGATGTGACCGCGCCGATCGGCCAGATCAGCCCGGAGGTGGCGCCGCAGGGCGACGAGCCGGTGATCACCAAGGCCTATCCGAGTTCCTTCGTGGGCACGGACCTGCAGGCACGCCTCCAGGAAGCCGGCGTGCAGGACGTCATCCTGGCGGGATTCATGACGCATATGTGCGTCAATTCCACCGCCCGGAGCGCCTTCAACCTCGGGTTCCGTCCCACCGTCGTGGCCGCCGCCACGGCGACGCGGGATCTTCCCGGGCCGGACGGACACGTGGTGCCGGCAGCCCAGCTCCAGGCCGCGAGCCTCGCCGCCCTCGGCGATCTGTTCGCCGTGATCGCGCGCGGGCAGGGCGACATCCCGGACTGACGCCGTGGGAACAAGGCTCCCGCTCCGCACAGCCCGCGCGGTATCCGCCTGAAGCGGCGGTACGGTCGAATCTGACGGGATCAGGACTGGAGCCGGTCGATCTCGTCGATCACCGCGTCGAGCGCCGGCCGCCCGTCGGGATCCGGCTGCATACAGGCCTGCGCCAGAGCCAGCAGAGTCTCCGGCGGCGTCGCGCAACGATCGAGCAGCTCATCGATCAGGATGCCGACGGCGCGCACCTCGACCCGCGCCAGCACCGCGCCGCCCCGTCCGTCCGGGAGCGCCGAGGCGGCACGGAAATCGCTGAGTACGGCG
>NZ_BACT01000119.1:0-1954 GCF_000333255.1 Methylobacterium sp. B1
AAGGCGGGCGCAAGGGTCCGGCGCTGGTGCCGCCAGGCCGAACCCTCGCTGATCAGCAGTCCGTCGCCGAGGATCGGGCGCAGGATGCGGGTCGTTCCGGTGGTGCGGGCGTAGTTCGCCTGATTCTCGACCAGAACCCGGCGGATCGCCTCCGGGTCGCTCAGGACGAAGCTCGACCGTCCGAGAAGCCCCCGGCGGGTGACCGGCTCCTCGAAGGCGCGCCGGGGGAACCCCTCCAGCGCGTTGTCGCGAATCGAGCGCAGGTAGGCGGCGAGCGGCAGCTCCCGCTCCGGTGGCGCACGGTGCGGCGGCACCACGCGCGGCAGGCCGGCAAGGCTCGGGGTCGTCCGGTCCGGTCTCGCGCTCGCGTCCGAAAGTATGGGCATGTGGCGCCATCCTGTGCCGAAGACGGGCAAGCCTGTAAACCGCCGCCCGCACGCCGCGCGGACCGGCCACGCCTACGTCATTCCGCGGCCGTCCGCAGGCGCGTTTCGGCACTTCCGAGCGCCAATCGCGCGGGGAAGCGGGCCGGATCCGAGTCCGTCGAGAGGCTGGCCACCAGGCTGGCCCGGGGCAGGGTGGCCTCCGTCACGTCGAGCAGCGTCCCGACGCCGCGCTCCAGATGCTCGTCCACCCGGTCGACCACGAGGATCTCCGGCTCGCGCAGGATCGCCCGGGCGAGGCCAATTCGCACCCGGACCCGCTCCGGCAGGAGCTGCCCGCGATTTCCGACCTCCTTCTCGAGGCCGCGCCGCTGGATCGGCCGCTCCAGGTCGAATTCCCGGAACACCGCGCGGGCTTCCCGCTGGATCAGCGTCTCGCCGTGCATCCGCACCGTGTCGATGCGGCCGAACAACAGGTTGTCCAGCACGGTGCTGCGCGGGTTGATCCGGTTCGGATCGTAGGATTCGACGTCGTATCCGTCGTCGCCGTGCATGAAGCCCTGCACGACACCCCGTGCGCCGACGATCCGCTTGGTCAGCGGTTGATTGAGGAGGCCGAAGCGCATCCGCGGCTCGACATAGGCCAGGGCCAGCGCCAGGAAGGCCACGCTGTCGGCTTCGCTGAGGCGCCCTGCCGCGGGTAGGCGACCGAGGCGGCGCAGGTAATCCGGCAGCGCGTCCGGGGTGATCAGCGAGAACCGCCGGAACAGCGGGTGGCCCGGCGGCACGTCGGCGAAAATGTCCTTCAGGTTGCTGGCGATGGCGACGCCCATCCGGTCGAGTTCGTCGAGGAGCTTCACCTTCTCCAGCGCCTCGCGGAACATGGGCACGCCGGCGAGACGGCGCGGATCCGTCAGCGACGTATCCCGGGGGACGCCGAACAGCAGGTTCTCCGCCACGGTCGCCTGATCGTTGTAGCGGCCCCGGGCGAACGGGATCACGAGGTCGGCGAGGCCCTTCTGGGCGAAATGCTCCCGTAGGTGCTCCCGCGCCGCGATCATCCGCTGGCCCACCGGCGTGTCGTGGGCCACCGAACTGAGGGCGCCGAGCCCGAACCTGTAGAGATCGTCGCCGAGGTCGAGCCGGCCGAGCAGGTCGAGCAGACGATCGTCGAGATCCAGGGCGTCGCGAACCCCGAGGCGTCCGAAATCGATCCAGGGATCGTCGACGCTGTCGCAGGGATTGCCGGTCTTCACCGCCTCGTTGATCCGCGTCTTGCTGAGATCGAGGACGTGCGTGCGCAGCGGCTGGACGCGCAGCCCGTACAGGACATTGTCGCGCAGCGTTCCCGGGAACAGCACGGGTTGGATGCCGGCATACGCGATGCGGTGCGCGTGATCCCGTCGCGGCAGGGTGGACAGGTCGTGATCGCCGATCCGGATCGTGCCCCCGGGCGGTAGCTGCAGCCCGGCCAGGACCCGGGCGAATTCCTGCGCCACGGGCCGGGCGGGAACAGGGCAAGCCGCCCGGCAGCGGATCTCGGCGTCGCCAACTCGATCGGGGCCCCCCCT
>NZ_BACT01000118.1:0-2223 GCF_000333255.1 Methylobacterium sp. B1
AATAAGCGGCTTCCGGAGTCGCCTCCGCGGCGAGCGCCGGTTTCAGGCGCTCGGCGCAGGCGATCCCGGCCAACACCAGGGCCAGGGCGAGCGCTTGCGTCGCCCCGAACGGCTCGCCGACCAGCAGGACGGCGAGGATCGCGCCGAAGATCGGCACGAGGTTGACGAACAGGCCGGCGCGATTCGGGCCAATCTGCTCGACGCCGCGCATGAAGAAGAGCTGCGCCAGAAGCGACGGCCCGAGGCCGACGAAGGCGACCATGATCCAGCCCGCGCGGTTGGGCCAGACGGCGTGCCCCGTCGCCCACTCGACGGCCAGGGGCGGCAGGGATGTGACGAACGCCGCGATGGCCATCGCGGCGAAGAACACGAGCGCCGGCACCTTCGGGCGCGTCGGCAGGACGACCGTGTAGCCCGCGTAGAGCAGGCAGGCCGCGAAGACGAGCACGTCGCCGCGGTTGAAGGCGAGGTTCGTCAGCACCGACCAATCGCCATGGGTGGCGGCGAGTCCCGCGCCGATCAGCGTCAGAACGACGCCGAGCACCTGCCCAGGCGTGACCGGCACCCGGTAGGCGAGCCGGTTCAGGACGATCACCAGGACCGGGATCGCCCCCTGGAACAGGGCGAGGTTGATCGCGCCGGTATGAACGCCGGCCGCATAGAACAGACAGTTGAAGGCCGTGTAGCCCAGGCCGCCCATCAGCAGGATGCGCAGCCAGTGGGGCCGAAGCTCCGGCCAAGCGGCCAGGAGCCGGGTGCCGGCTAAGGGCATGAGGACCAGGCAGGCGACCGCCCAGCGAAGCGTTGTGATGACCTGGGGCGAGACGTGGCCGGGCGCCCAGCGGCTGGTGACGGCGTTGCCGGCCCAGAGGAGCGCCGTGACGGTCAGCAGCAGGTAGGCGGACGCGGCCGGGGAAGCCCGGCTCGCGCCCCGGATCCTCACCGGCGGCGGAACTGGCCGCCGCGCACGGGCGGACGGGGGCCGGACGAGCGCTCGTCCTTGTGGCGGAACACGAGGCGCCCCTTCTCAAGGTCGTAGGGCGACATCTCGACCGTGACCCGGTCGCCGGCCAGCGTCTTGATGCGGTTCTTCTTCATCTTGCCGGCCGTGTAGGCCACGATCTCGTGGCCCTGGTCGAGCTGCACGCGGTAGCGCGCGTCCGGCAGGATCTCGATCACGAGACCGTCGAACTGCATCAATTCTTCTTTCGCCATGCACCTTCTCCAGTCGGACCGTCCGGCAGCAGGCGTTCCGGCAATGCGTGTTCAGCTGTCATCGAGCTCGGGAAACGCCGCAGGGCGCGGATCCGATCCGATGGACCGCCCGCGCCAGCTCAGCAGCACCGCCCGCATGTAGTCCCCGCGGGAACCCGCCGCAAGTCACGGACGCCGAACCCGTTCCGTCATCGACACGTTTCGCCGGTTTTCATCACCGGCTTTCAGGGCTCCGCGTCGTTGCCGGCATAGTCGAGGCGCCCATCCGCGGTCCGGCGCCAGATCCGGAGGGCGATCGGCGCTGCGGAGCGGTCGCCCCGGGCATCGAAGGCCACGGATCCGAGCAGCGTCCGCGACGGCCCCGCCCGTAGGGCCTCGGCCACCTTGCGGCCGTCGGCGATGCGGCCGGTCTTCGGATCGGCCGCCCGGGCGCGCTCGGTCGCCTGGGTCAGGAGCTCCACGGCCGCGTAGGCCCCAGCCGCGACGCTCTCGGCCTCGGGACTCCGCGGCGCCGGGCGGGCGCCGCGCGGTTCGGGCAGGCGCGGTGGATCGGGCGCCAGGGTCATCACGGTCCCGTCCCCGTCTGCGCCGGCCGCCGCGGCGAAGCTCGGGTCGAGGATGCCATCGCTCGCCACCAGGGTCGTGCCGAGGCCGGCCGCGCGAACAGCTCGATCATGCCCGGACGTTGCGGCTGAGCAAGAGCGAGATCACCTGGCTGCGCGGCAACGTGTTCCGCGGCCAGGGGCGCATCCTCGGGCCGGAATTCGTGGCGTGGTTCGAGACCTTCCGGCTCCCCGACTACGAGCTCGCCGTCCATGACGGCCAGTACGAGCTGACCTTCCACGGTCCCTGGATCGAGACCACGATGTGGGAGGTCCCGGCGCTCGCGATCCTCAACGAGCTGCGGGCGCGCGCCGTGCTGCGGGGCCTCGGCAAGCTCGACCTTCAGGTGCTCTACGCCCGGGCCATGACCCGGGTCTGGGAGAAGATCGAGCGGCTCAGAAGCGC
>NZ_BACT01000117.1:0-23144 GCF_000333255.1 Methylobacterium sp. B1
CGGGATCCTGATCCACGCCCTGCTCCAGCACCTGCCCCGCGTGGAGCCCGCCCGCCGGGAAGCGGCCGGGTTCGCCTTCGTGCGGTCCCGGGCGCCCGGCCTCCCGCGGGCGGCCCCGCACGCGATCGTCCGGTCGGTCCTTCGAATCATCGATGACCCGGATCTCGCGCCTCTCTTCAGCCCGGATGCCCGCGCCGAGGTGGCCCTGTCGGGGCGTGTCCGGGCGGCCGGCGCGGAGCGCGCGGTTCAGGGACGCGTCGATCGCCTCGCGGTGACGGCGAACGTCGTCCGCATCGCGGATTTCAAGACCGGCCGCCCGCCCGAACCCGACGCCCCCCTCCCCGCGGCGGAGGCCGGCCAGATCGCCCTCTATGCGCGCCTTCTCGCGCAGATCTATCCGGGCCGGACGATCCAGCCGATCCTCGTCTGGACCTCGGGCCCGGTGATCCGCACCCTCGGCCCCGACGACGTTGCGGCGGCACTGGACCGGGTCGGTATCGAGGCGTGAATGGTCCGTTCCGGCCGTCCGGGCGAGCACGGCGACCGGCATGCGGCACCGCACATCTGTGGTGCGCCCACCGCGACGGCCGCCGGGCCGGGTCGGTCGGACTTCTTGACCGCGCGCCGGGGCGTCGCCAATTCTGGCGGGACCGCACGGGCCCCTGCCCGTTCGACGCCGTCCGACGGACGGCGGCTTCCGAAAGGTAACGTTATGGCGACGGTGAAGGTAACCGACGCGAGCTTCGAGCAGGACGTTCTCAAGTCCGCCGAGCCCGTCGTGGTGGATTTCTGGGCGGAGTGGTGCGGCCCGTGCCGTCAGATCGGTCCGGCGCTCGAGGAGATCGCCACCGACCTGCAGGGCAAGGTGAAGATCGCCAAGGTCAATGTCGACGAGAATCCGCAGATCGCCGCCCAGTACGGCATCCGCTCGATCCCGACGCTGCTGCTGTTCAAGAACGGCGAGCGTGTGGACCAGAAGGTCGGCGCGGCCCCGAAGGGCGACCTGTCGCGCTGGATCGGCGCCCAGACCGCCTGAGCCACTCCCAAGACCTAGACGATAAAAAAGAAAGCCCGGCCGCGAGGCCGGGCTTTCTCGGTTTCGAGCCCAAGATTGTTGGTGGATCCCGGGGTCGAGCCCGGGATCCGGGATCAGGTCTTAGTACGAGCCGAACTTGTAGTTCAGGCCGGCGCGGACGACGGCGAAGGCGTTCTCGTTCCGGCTGATGCCGGAGAGCGAGTACACCGGCACGAGGCCGACCGGGGAGATCGCAGCACCAACCAGCGGCGCCTGGGCGCGGCCGTTGTTGTTGTCGAGGTTCACGTACAGACCTTCGACCTTCAGCGTGACGGCCGAGGAGCGGAAGAAGTTCAGGAACGAGTCGGTGGGCAGGGCGTACTCGACACCGCCGCCGACGGTCCAGCCGGTCTTGAAGTCGTTCCGGCGGCCAGCGAAGTTCTGCAGGCCGACGCGAGCGCCGTCATCCGTGCCGGTGGCGTAGGCGAAACCGCCGGTGGCGTACACCAGGGTCCGGTCGAAGGCCCAACCGAGACGACCGCGGACGGTGCCGAAGAAGTCGATGGTGTTGAGCGTGCCGTTGACCGGGATGAAGCCCGGGTTGATCGCCACGGCGTTGGTGGCGAAGCGAGCGCGACGGCCGAAGTCGAGGTACTGGGCATCAGCCTCGAAGCCGATCACGGCGCCGGAGCCCGGGGTCAGCTGCCAGTTGTAGCCGATCTGGCCACCGCCCGAGAAACCTTCGCGGCTGTCGTTGCTGTAGATCAGCGACGAGCCGTTCGGCAGCAGGGCCTGGTAGGGAACGAGACCGCCCGGGACGAGAGCGACCGGGTTGCCGGGCGTCTGCACGAAGCCGCGGGTCGAGTTGCTGCTGGCGTCGAACGCGTAGCCGGCGTTGATACCGAAGTAGGCACCGGTCCAGGTGAACACCGGAACGGGCGTGAACACCGGCGGCGGCGCAGCGCGGCGCGGAAGGTCGGCGGCCGAAGCGGCAGCGGTGAGTGCGGTGAAAGCCGCGAGAGACGTGAGAAGCTTCTTCATTACTGTGATCCCCAGCATAAGCCCGATCGCCGATGAAATTATGCGATCGAGCCCCGGGAGGATGTAGCTTAGCTGCCACAGCGGGAGGAAAGCGTGGCCGTGGACGGGTTTCCATCCGCGCGATTGCGGCGATTCGACGGATTTTCGAATGCAAAATCCGGACTTCACAGATGTCCGGCGTTCCCGCCACTTGATACGGCGGCCGCGCGCAGGTCGGCCGCACTGGAGACGACTCAGACCGGCGGCGTGTCGTTGGCGGCGAGAACCATGCCGGCCAAGTAGAGGGAGCCGCAGATCAGGATTCGCGGGGGGCGCTCGAAGGCGATGTCCCGCACCAGGGCGAGGGCTGCCTCGATGCTCGGCGCCGCGTAGGTGGAGAGACCCACCTCCTCGCCGATCCGCGCGACCTCTTCGGCCGGGCGCGCGGCCATGGTCCCGGTGATCGGGACGGCCACGAGGGCGCGGGCCAGTCCGACGAAATTGCGCAGGAACCCGTCGGCGTCCTTCGTGCCGAGGAGGCCGACCACGAGGACGAGCGGCACGTCGCTCTTCTCGCCGAGATCCGCCATGGCGGCCGCGAGGATCCGGCCGCCGTCGATGTTGTGGCCGCCATCGAGCCACAGCTCGGTGCCGGGATCGAGCTGGGCGGCCAGACGGCCGCGACCGAGACGCTGCAGACGCCCTGGCCAATCGACTTCGGTGAGGCCCCGCTCCAGGGCCGCCGTGCCGATATCGCCGAATCCGGCGGCGCGCAGCGCGGTGATCGCCGTGCCGGCATTGACCAGCTGGTGGCGCCCGGCGAGGCGCGGCCGCGGCAGATCGAACAGGTCGGTCTCGTCCTGATAGACGAGGCGGCCGCGTTCCTCGTGCACGGAGAAGTCTTGGTTGCCGACGAACACCGGCCCGGCGCCGACGGCTTCCGCACGCCGGCAGAGGACGGCATCGGCCTCGGCGTAATCCTGGGCGGCGATCACCGCCGGGCAGCCGCGCTTGAAGATCCCGGCCTTCTCGGTCGCGACCGATTCGACCGTGTCGCCGAGATACTCGGCGTGGTCGCGGCCGATCGGCGTGACCACCGCGCAGGCCGGCCGGTCGATCACGTTGGTGGCGTCGAGCCGGCCGCCGAGGCCGACCTCCAGGAGCAGCACGTCGGCCGGGCTCTCGGAGAACAGCAGGAAGGCCGCGGCCGTGGTGATCTCGAACATCGTGATCGGCTCGCCGGCATTGGCCGTCTCGCAGCGGGCGAACGCGTCGGCGAGACGATCCTCGTCCACGAAGTGGCCGCCGCCGATCCCGCCGATGCGTATCCGTTCGTGGAAACGGACGAGGTGCGGCGAGGTGTAGACATGCGCAGCCAGCCCGCCGGCTTCCAGGATCGACCGCATGAACGCGATGGTCGAGCCCTTGCCGTTGGTCCCGGCGACGTGGATCACCGGCGGCAGGCGGCGCTCGGGATGGTTGAGCCGCGCGAGCAACCGCTCGATCCGGCCCAGGGACAGGTCGATGGTGCGGGGGTGGAGCGCCAGGAAACGCGCCATCAGGGCATCGGACGAGGCCATCGCCGGGTCAGGCCGCCTCGGAGGGTGCCGCCGGCGCGGCGGCCTGGGGCGCTTGGGTCAGGAGGCTGCAGAGACGCGTGATCGTCTCCTTGAGCTGGTGCCGGTGGACCACCTGATCGACCATGCCGTGCTCGCGCAGGTACTCCGCCCGCTGGAAACCGTCCGGCAGCTTCTCCCGGATGGTCTGCTCGATCACCCGCGGTCCCGCGAAGCAGATCAGGGCGCCCGGCTCGGCGAGGTGGACGTCGCCCAGCATGGCGTAGGAGGCGGTGACGCCGCCGGTGGTCGGGTTCGTCAGCACCACGATGTAGGGGAGCCGCGCCGCGTTGAGCCGGCGCACCGCCACCGTGGTCCGCGGCATCTGCATCAGGGACAGGATTCCCTCCTGCATCCGCGCACCGCCCGACGCCGCGAACAGCACGTAGGGCGTGCGCTTCTCCAGCGCCGTCTCGGCGCCGCGCACGAAGGCCTCGCCCGCCGCCATGCCGAGGGAGCCCGCCATGAAGCCGAATTCCTGCGCCGCGAGCGTCATCGGCAGGCCGCCGACCCGGCCGAAGCCGATCTTGAACGCGTCCTGCAGGCCGGTCTTGGCCCGGGCCTCCTTGAGCCGGTCGACGTAACGCTTCTCATCGCGGAACTTCAGCGGGTCGGTGGCGACCTCCGGCAGCGCCACGTCGATCCAGGTGCCCTCGTCGAACATCATCTTCAGGCGCGCCTGGGCGCCCATCTTCAGGTGATGCTCGGAGCCGGGAATGACCCAGTGGTTGGCCTCCACCTCCTTGTGGAACACCATCTGCCCCGTATCCGGGCACTTGACCCAGAGATTCTCGGGCGTCTCGCGCTTGAACAGGGTCTTGATCCGGGGGCGCACCACCTCCGAGATCCAGTTCATCGGTTCGACCATCGACTTGCGTCCGTCCGCTTCAAGCCCGCGCAGATATCAGGTGCGGCGCACGCCGCCGCCAGGGGTCCCCGATCCGGCCGTCAGGCGGCCCGTCCGACGCCCGCCGCCCGCACGCCCGCGGCGAGTTCCCGCACCAGCTCCGTCACCGCCGCGACGCTTCCGGCCTGAGGCCGGCCCTCGCCGTCGAGGGAGCGCACCAGGGCGTCCACGAGGGCGGAGCCGACCACGACGCCGTCCGCGCCCTTGGCGATCGCCGTCGCATGGGCGCCGGTCCTGACGCCGAAGCCGACGACCACGGGCAGCTCGGTGTGGCGGCGGATGCGGGCGACCGCCTCGGAGACCTTGCCGAAATCCGGTGTCGCCGTGCCGGTGATGCCGGTGATGGACACGTAGTAGACGAAGCCCGCCGTGTTCGCGAGGACCGCCGGCAGGCGCCGCTCGTCGGTGGTGGGCGTGGCGAGCCGGATGAAGGCGAGGCCCTTGCCGAGGGCCGGCAGGCACAGCTCGGAATCCTCCTCGGGCGGGAGATCGACGACGATGAGCCCGTCGACGCCGGCCGCCACCGCGTCGTCGAGGAAGCGGTCGACGCCGTAGGTGTGGATCGGGTTGTAGTAGCCCATCAGCACGATAGGCGTGGTGTCGTTGCCGGCGCGGAAGCGGCGCACGAGGTCGAGGGTGCCCGCGACCGTCTGGCCCGCCTTCAGGGCCCGCAGGCCGGCGGCCTGGATCGCAGGGCCGTCCGCCATCGGGTCGGTGAACGGCAGGCCGAATTCCAGGATGTCGGCGCCGGCGCCCGGGAGCGCCGACAGCACCTCCAGCGAGGTCTCGGGATCGGGATCGCCCGACATCACGTAGGTGACGAGAACGGACCGGTTCTCCGCGCGGGCGCGGGCAAAGGTGGCGTCGATGCGGCTCGGCATGGTCGGATGATATTCGCGGTTGCAGGGCCGCCGACGGCCCGGGGTTGCACCCGCGCTACACCAAAGGCATCGGCCCGTGAAGCGGGCCGGGCTCCCGCGACAGCGCGCCGCTCGCGCGCCGAGTCGGTCCCGGAGGCTCGCCAGCCCGCGTGAAGCGGCCATGCGCGCGGGTCGGTTGCCGGGGCGGCGGCGGCGGCCTAGCGGTCCCCCATGCCCGAGACATTTTTCCCGACCCGTCCCCTGGCCGCGCTCCTGTTCGACATGGACGGGACGATCATCAGCTCGATTGCGTCGGCGGAGCGGATCTGGTCGCGCTGGGCCGAGGCGCACGGCCTCGACGTGGCCGCCTTCCTGCCGACGATCCACGGGGTGCGCTCGGTGGAGACGATCCGGCGGCTGAACCTGCCCGGCGTCGATCCCGAAGCCGAGGCCGCCGCGATCACCGAGGCCGAGATGGAGGATGTCGGCGACATCATCGCGATCCCGGGCGCGCGGTCGTTCCTGGAGGCGCTGCCGCGCGAGCGCTGGGCGATCGTCACATCGGCTCCCAGGCGGCTCGCCGAACGCCGGCTCGCGGCGGCCGGCATGCCGGTCCCCGACCTCCTGGTCGCCGCCGAGGACGTGGCGCAGGGCAAGCCCGCGCCGGATTGCTTCCTGCTGGGGGCCGAACGCCTCGGTGCCGCGGCGTCGGAGTGCCTCGTCTTCGAGGACGCCCCGGCCGGCATCCGGGCGGCCGAAGCCGCGGGCGCAGGCATCGTGGTGGTCACCGCGACCCATCACGAGCCGGTGACGACCGGCCATCCCGCGATCGCGGACTACACCCGGCTACGCGTCGCGGCAGACCGGAGCGGGATCCGGGTGACACGGGCCGGCTGAGGATCCCCGACCAGGCCCGCATCCGCTGGCGGCCGGGGCAGCCCCGTCGTATCGCCGACCGAGTTGTGCGGTCCGCGGCAGCACGCAGCCGGGCAGAGGGACGAAGGTCATGGCCACGATCAACAGGCGTCACGTGCTCGGGGCGGTCGCCGTGGGCGGTGCCGGGACCCTCGGTCAGGCCGCTGCAGGGGAGGCGCAGCCGGGCACACTGTTCGCGCTGCCACAGGTCACCATTCCGATCCTGGGCGAGGCGCAGGTCTTCCCGGTCCGGCGGATCTACTGCATCGGCCGCAACTACGCGGCCCATGCCCGCGAGATGGGCTCCGACCCGTCCCGCGAGCCGCCGTTCTTCTTCCAGAAGCCCGCAGACGCCGTGCAGGTGGTCGCGAACGGCCTCGCCGACCATCCCTATCCGTCGCTGACGCAGAACTATCACCACGAGATCGAGCTGGTCGCCGTGCTGAAATCGGGCGGCCGGGACATCCCGGTCGGGCAGGCGCTCGATCACGTCTACGGCTACGCCACCGGCCTCGACATGACCCGCCGGGATCTCCAGCGCGGCATGGGCAACCAGAAGAAGCCCTGGGAGATCGGCAAGAGCTTCGACCACGCCGCGCCGATCACGCCGATCCTGCCCGTCGCACGGGTCGGGCATCCGGGGCGCGGGCGCATCCGGCTTTCCGTCAACGGCACGCTCCGGCAAGACGCGGACCTGTCGGACATGATCTGGTCGGTGGCCGAGCAGATCGCCGAACTGTCGAAAGCCTTCGAGCTCAAGGCCGGCGACATCGTCTACTCGGGCACGCCCGAGAATGTCGGGCCGGTGGTGCGGGGAGACATCCTCGCGGGCTCGATCGAGGGCCTGCCGGACCTGTCGATCCGCATCGTGTGACCCGATCCCGCGCGGATCGGGCCGCGGCGCGGGCCCGGACTTTCTCTGCCGGCGGCGCGGCACTATCGGTTGATGCGACCGCGGGGGCAGGAGCAGCGAGCCTATGACCAAGCCCAACGGCGTGCCGCGCAACCTCTTCGAGACCGCCGAGGGACGCCGTCTCGTGGAGGCCCGCTCCGACCCGGCCTGGCGCCGCTGGGGGCCGTATCTCAGCGACCGGCAATGGGGCACCGTGCGGGAGGATTATAGCCCGGGCGGCGACGCCTGGGACTACCTGCCCCACGACCACGCCCGATCCCGCGCCTACCGCTGGGGCGAGGACGGGATCGGCGGCTTCGGCGACCGGCATCTGAACTGGTGCCTGTCCCTCGCCCTGTGGAACGGGCGGGACCCGATCCTCAAGGAACGCCTGTTCGGCCTGACCAATCAGGAAGGCAACCACGGCGAGGACGTCAAGGAACTCTACTATTACCTCGACGGTATCCCGACCCACGCCTTCATGCGGATGCTGTACAAGTACCCGCAGGCGGCCTTTCCGTATGAGCGGCTGGTCGAGGAGAATGCGCGGCGCGGTCTCGACGACCCGGAATACGAGCTCCTCGACACCGGCCTGTTCGACGCCGGCCGCTATTTCGACGTCGCGATCGCCTACGCCAAGGCGTCTCCGGACGACATCCTGATGCGGGTCACCGCCACCAATCGCGGTCCGGACCCCGCCGACCTGACGCTTCTGCCTCAGCTCTGGGCCCGCAACACATGGTCCTGGAAGCAGAGCGTCCAGAAGCCGGAGCTGATGGCCGGTTCGGATGGCTCGGTCTGGGCGCGCCATCCCGAGATGCCGGGCCTGCGCTTCTTCGCCGAGGGCGCGGGCGAGCTGCTGTTCACCGAGAACGAGACGAACACGCATCGGCTGTTCGGCACCGGTTCGGCCGAGGGCTTCTACAAGGACGGGATCGACCGGTGCGTCGCGGGCGGAAACCGGGCCGCCGCCAACGCCCTGTCGGGCACCAAGTGCGCCGCCCGCTACGATCTCCATCTCGGCCCCGGCGAGACGCGGACCCTGCGCCTGCGCCTGCGCCCCGAGACCGCGCCGGGCGAGCCCTTCGCGGATTTCGACGCCGTCTTCGCCGACCGGGAGGCGGAGGCCGACGACTTCTACGGGGCGCTTCAGGCGCCGATCGCCGATCCCGAGATGCGGCTCGTGCAACGGCAGGCCCTCGCCGGCATGCTCTGGTCGAAGCAGCTCTACCACTACGACGTGCGCGAATGGCTCACCGGCGACCCGGCGCAGCCCGCACCGGCGCCGGAGCGGCGGCACGGCCGCAACAGCGACTGGGCCCATCTGCGGGCCAACGACATCATCTCGATGCCGGATGCCTGGGAGTATCCGTGGTTCGCCTCCTGGGATCTGGCCCTCCAGGCCATCGTGTTCGGGCTGATCGATCCCGATTTCGCGAAGAACCAGCTCCTGCTCCTGGTCGACGAGGCCTACACCCATCCGAACGCCGCGCTGCCGGCCTACGAATGGGGCTTCGGAGACGCCAATCCGCCGGTCCACGCGCTGGCCGCCTGGCGGGTCTTCGAGCTGGACCGGGCGCTGACCGGCACGCCGGACCACGCCTTCCTGAAGCGGGTCTTCAACAAGCTCACCCTGAACTTCACGTGGTGGGTGAACCGCAAGGATTCCGACGACCGCAACCTGTTCCAGGGCGGCTTCCTCGGCCTTGACAACATCGGCATCTTCGACCGGTCGAAGCCGGTGGGCGACGGCGCCTCGCTGACCCAGTCCGACGCGACGGCCTGGATGGCGACCTACGCTCTCAACCTGATGCGGATCGCCATCGAGCTGGCCCTCGAGGACCCGACCTACGAGGACATGGCCGAGAAGTTCTTCGAGCACTTCCTCCTCATCGCGGCTGCCACCGGCGCCGGTGTCTGGGACGAGCCGGACGGGTTCTTCTACGACGTGATCGAGACCCGTGACGGACAGCGCCTCCCGATCCGGGCCCGGACCATGGTCGGTCTGATCCCGATCTTCGCGGTGGCGGTCATCAATGCGTGCGATCTGGAGCGGCTTCCATCGCTGCGCGACCGGATGCTGTTCTTCCTGAAGAACCGCCCAGACCTCGCGACCCTGGTCTCGCGCTGGAACGAACCCGGCGAGGGCCAGACCGCGCTGCTGTCGCTGCTGCGCGGGCACCGGCTGAAGGCATTGCTGCAGCGCGCCCTCGATCCGAACGAGTTCCTCTCGAAGCACGGGTTGCGGGCCGTCTCCCGCGTCTATGCGGACGCGCCGTTCTGCTTCGCCTGGAACGGCAGCGACCTGGGCCTCGCCTACGAGCCGGCGGAGTCGCGCTCGCGCCTGTTCGGCGGCAACTCGAACTGGCGGGGCCCGGTCTGGATGCCGGTCAATTACCTGCTGATCGCCGGGTTGAACCGCTTCCACGACTATTACGGCCCGGATTTCCGGGTCGAGGCACCGACCGGTTCCGGACGGACCTATTCGCTGCGCGAGATCGCCGCCCACCTGTCACGGCGTCTGATCGGACTCTCGACCCGCGGCCCGGACGGGCGACGGCCCGTCTACGGGGACAGCCGGATCGAACAGGAGGATCCGCATTTCCGCGATCTGGTCCTGTTCTACGAATATTACCACGGCGACACGGGTCGCGGGGTCGGCGCCGCGCACCAGACCGGATGGTCGGGGCTCGTGGCCCTGCTGATCCAGGAGGTGGCGACCGCGGGCGCCGAGGTCCCGGCCTTGGACTGGACGTGACGGTCGCCCCTCGCCGGCACCGGCGAGGGATCGCGCCGGCTATTCCGCGGCCTGCTGCATCCGCAGGCGCTGCCCCTGCCCGATCTGGCGGGAGATCGTCGAGCGGCGGGCGCTGTAGACCGCCGAGACCAGCGGGTAATCGACCGGCAGGCCCCACTTGGCCCTGTAGGCCTCGGGCGTGAGGCCGCGCATCGTCAGATGCCGCCGCAGGGCCTTGTAGGGCTTGCCGTCCTCGAAGCTGATGAGCGTGTCCGGCCGGATCGAGGCGCGGATCTGTGCTTCGGTCGGGCGCTTCACCTGCGGCTCGACCGGCTGGTCCAGGGCGGTGATGGAGCGGTGAACCTCGGAGAGCAGGTCGGGGAGCGTTCCCGCCGGGACGCTGTTGCGCGTGACGTAGGCGCTCAGGATCTTTGCGGCGAGTTCGACGCTCGGCGATGTCGTCGGCATGGTCATCACCTCGGTTCGACGTTGTTCGGTTGTGGCTCTCGTGGCTTCCGTCGGATGCTTCGCCGCCGACGGCCGGATCTATGTTCGTGAGACGGTTTCGGCCCCGGCCGGAGGCGGTGAATGACCCATTATGCGCCAGATCACCGTCGCCACAACCGAAACGCGCATTTGTGACGCCGATATTTCTACTTAGGATTGAGATTTAGGGTCAATGACGAATCAACGGACGCGTCGTGGTTCCGATTGAAGTGCGGTATTGAAGACTCACCTGCCCGTCGGGGCGCGATGGAGAGCCCGAAAACATGGAGGTCCTGGTCGTCGGAGCCGGCGTCGTCGGTCTCGCCATCGGGCGGGCGCTCGCGCTGCGCGGACACGCCATCGTGGTGGCGGAAGCCGAGGAGGCCTTCGGAACCGGCGTGTCGGCCCGAAGCTCAGAGGTGATCCATGCGGGCATGTACTATCCAAGCGGCTCGGAACGCGCGCATCACTGCGTCGCGGGCTCGCATCGACTATACAACTTTTGCGCGAGTCATGGTGTCCCGCATCGCGCCTGCGGCAAGCTGATCGTCGCGTCCGACGATGCCGAGGCCGAGACCATCGCGGCGATCCGCCGGCAGGGCGAGGCCAACGGCGTGGCGGGCCTGGAGCTGCTCGACGGCGATGCGGCCCGGCGCCTGGAGCCCAATCTCACCTGCACGGTGGCGCTGCATTCGCCGCGCACCGGCATCGTGGACAGCCATGCGCTGATGCTCGCCCTGCTCGGCGAGATCGAGGACCACGGCGGCGCCCTCGCCCTGCGCACCCCGGTGGAGGGCCTGACGCAGCGGGACGGGCAGTGGCAGGCCGCGTTCGGCGGTGCCGAGCCGGGGACGATGGCCTTCGACGCGGTGGTCAATGCCGCGAGCTTCGGCGCCCCGGCCCTGGCCGCCCGCACGGAGGGCTACCCGGCCGAGCGCGTCCCGAGGCTGCGCCTCGCCCGCGGCAACTACTTCGGCTGCACCGGCAAGCCGGCCTTCTCGCGGTTGATCTACCCGGCGCCGCGGATCGACGGCGGCCTCGGCATCCACCTGACCCTCGACCTCGCCGGACGCACCCGCTTCGGGCCCGACGTGGAATGGGTGGACGGGTTCGATTACCGGGTCGATCCCCGGCGCGCCGAGGCCTTCTACGGCGCGATCCGGCGGTACTGGCCCGGTCTGCCGGACGGGGCGCTGTATCCGGACTATGCGGGCCTGCGCCCCAAGCTGACGGGGCCGGGCGAGGCGGCGGCCGACTTCCGGATCGACGGCCCGGCGGAGCACGGATTGCCCGGGATCGTGCACCTGTTCGGGATCGAGAGCCCGGGGCTGACCTCCAGCCTGTCGCTCGCCGAGGCGGTGGCCGACCGTCTGGACGCCTGAGGCCTCAGAACAGCAGGTGCAGCGCCAGGGGGGCGAGGATCGCCGTCACGAAGGCGTTGAGCCCCATGGCGATGCCCGCGAAGGTCCCGGCCACCTCGCTGACCTGGAAGGCGCGCGCCGTCCCGATGCCGTGGGCCGCGAGCCCGGCCGCGAAGCCGCGGGCGCGCATGTCGCGGATGCGCAGGAGGTTCATCATCGGCGTGACCAGGATCGCCCCGATGATGCCGGTGAGGATCACCAGGATGGCCGTGAGCGTCGGATCGCCGCCCAGCGCTTCCGCGATACCCATCGCCACCCCCGACGTCACGGATTTCGGGGCCAGCGAGACGAGGACCGGCTGCGGGATGTCGAGGAGCCGCGCGAGGGCGATGACCACGGCGAGCGTGGTGGCCGAGCCGGCGGCGAGGGCCGCGAGCATCGGCGCGAGGGCGCGCAGGACCGTGGCACGCCGCTCGTAGAGGGGCATGGCCAGAACCACGGTGGCGGGTCCGAGCAGGAAGTGGACGAATTGCGCGCCCTCGAAATAGGTCCCGTAGGGCGTGCCCGTGATGGCCAGGACCGCACCGACCAGGGCCACGGTGATGAGCACGGGGTTGGCGATCGGGTGCCGGCCCGTGGCCGCGGCGATCCGGTCCGCCAGGACGTAGGCGGTCAGCGTCACCGTCAGCCACAGGAGCGGCGTCTTGGCGAGATAGACCCAGAGCGAGAAATCGCCGCCCATGCGTCAGGGCTCTCCGTCGGGTCGACGCCGTTCGACCCGGGCGGCCACGGCACGGAAGACCAGGACGGTCACCAGCAGCGACAGCGCCGTCGAGACGATCAGCACGAGGGCGAGCTTGGCGCCCTGGGCCCGCAGCAGGTCGAGGCGGCCGACGACGCCGACCCCCGCCGGAACGAACAGGAGCGACAGGTTCATCAGCAGGCCGCGCGCCGTCGTTTCGAGCGTCCCATCGGTGAGCGGCTTCGGCAGGAAGCGCGACAGGCCGAGCCCCGCGCTGTCGCGCAGCAGCAGGAACGCGAACATCAAGCCCATGCCGATCACCGGCCCCGGCACCGGCACGCCCGCGCCGCGCGCCAGGACCTCGCCCAGCAGCTGGGCGAGCAGGATCAGCGCCAGACTGGCGATCATGGCGGGACGCGAGGGCTAGGCGGCCGCGACACCCTGCTGACCGCTCCGCCGGGCGGCCGAGATGGCGGCCTCGTCGAAACCGAGCAGGCGGCCGAGGCGCTCGACCAGGGCCTCCTCGAACTCGTCGACGTTGCCGTCCGCCGCCGCGACCGACCACGCCATGGTCAGCAGCTCTTCGCGCTCGGCCCGGTCGGCCTCGTGGGGGATCATCTCCACGAGGCTCGCCACGTCGCGCACCTCCGAGTCCATGGCGGCGGCCCGCTCGATCAGGGCCCGTGCCGCATCCGGCCCGTCGGCATAATGACCCTGGACGAGGCGCGACAGACGCTCGCTCTCGGCGGGCGCCAGAATGCCGTCGACCCGGGCGACGTGGACGAGGAGCGCCGTGGCCGCGAGATGCGTCTCGTCCACGGTCTCGGGGTTGCCGACGCCGAGAGCCTCGGCCGCGTAGGCGCGCAGGCGTGCGATCAGGGACATGGCGGCTCCGGGGGGATCGTGCAGCGTAACAGTTCGGTCCCCGGCGTCGCTCCGTCAAGCACGGCGCCGCACGTGGCGCCCGACCGTGGCGAAGTTGCATCGCCGGCGAGGCCCTCAACGGCGCGCCACGGCCTCGGCCCCCGTCACCAGCGGCGCGAGAATCGACTCGGCGGCCCGGACCACGGCCGGACCGGCCTCCGCCGGTGTGCCGGCCCGGAACGGCGGTGCCGGAGCGTATTCGGCGACGAGCTGCGCGGTGCGGGCGTAGTCGGCCCCGCGCAGGCGGGCGGCGAGCGCCAGCCCGAGGTCGAGCCCCGCCGAGACCCCGGCCGCGGTGACGCGGTTGCGGTCGAACACGACGCGCTCCGCCACCGGTTCGGCGCCGAGGAGCGGCAGCACCGCGTCGCGCACGCTCCAGTGCGACGTCGCGCGGTAGCCTCGCAGGAGGCCGGCCGCCCCCAGGATCAGCGATCCGGTGCAGACGCTGACGACCCAGCCGGCCCGGGCGGCGCGGTCGCGCAGGAAGGCGAGGAGCGCCGCATGGCCCATCTGGGCGGGCGTGCCGTCGCCTCCGGGCACGAACAAGACGTCGAGATCCGCCGGGCAGGTCGCGAAGCTGTGGGTCGCCACCAGGGCGAGGCCGGTATCGCTCGTGACGGGACCGGTCTCCGCACCGACGAGGTGGAGGCTGCCCGGAGCGAGGCCGGCCAGGAAGGTCTGCGGGCCCACGAGATCGAGGGCGGTCAGGCCCGGATAGAGCAGCATGGCGATCCGGACGGGGCGGTCCGGCGGGATCGGCTCCGGCGAAATCGGGTCCGGCGCGTCTGCAGAGCCAGCGGCCTGCGCCGGACGGAGCGGCCAGACCAGGGCGGCGGCGAGTGCCGCGGCGACGAGATCCCGGCGGCGAGCCTCCGGCGCGGTCACGGGCGCGCCGGGCCGGTCACAGGGACCAGGCCGCGTCGCGGTAGGCGCTGTCCCAGAACTGCCATTCCAGCCGGGTGGCCTGCGTGAAGGCCTGATGCATCCGCGCGCGCTCGGCCGCCGACGCGTCCCGCGCGGCCCGATCCGTGGCGGCGATCATGGCCGCCACCGCCTCGGCAAAGTCAGCCCCCGCATAGGTGTCGATCCAGGCGCGGTACGGGTTGCCGGGCGCGGCGCGGGCGAAGATGTCGTCGCCCACCGCCTTGTAGATCCAGAAGCAGGGCAGCAGCGCGGCACAGACCACCGCGAAGGGCTCGGCATAGGCGGTGGCGAGCAGGTAGCAGACGTAATGATCGCAGGCCGGCGTCAGGGGCGTGGCCGCGAAGGTCTCCGGGCCGATGCCGTAGTCGCGGAAGAAGCCGCCATGGAGCGCGCGCTCGACGACGATCGCTTCCTGCGCGGCCCGGGAGAACT
Source organism: Methylobacterium sp. B1 (assembly GCF_000333255.1). Taxonomy (NCBI): domain Bacteria; kingdom Pseudomonadati; phylum Pseudomonadota; class Alphaproteobacteria; order Hyphomicrobiales; family Methylobacteriaceae; genus Methylobacterium; species Methylobacterium sp. B1. The sequence goes on from NZ_BACT01000117.1 coordinate 14,832, forward strand.
GCACGATCGCGTCGGGATCCGGCGCCTTCGCGGCGGCGAGGCTCAGCGCCCGGCCGAAGCCGATCAGGTAGTGCGCGTCCTGCACGATGTAGTGCCGGAACCGACCCTGCGGCAGCGTTCCGGCGGCGAGTTCGGCATTGAACGGCATCGACCGGATGGTCTCGTAGGCGGCGGCGTTGCGCGCCCAGGCCTCCTGCGAGAACGAGACCGGCGCGCCCGCCTCGGCCAGTCCGAGAGACGCCACGCCCTAGCCCTGCCGCTGCGCGTGGGTGACGGCGACGTGGATCAGCTCGGCGAGGGTGCGCACGCCGAGCTTCTGGCGCATCTGCGAGCAGGCATTCGTCACGGTCTTGTAGCTCACCGACAGGTCGGCCGCGATGGCGCCGTAGGAGCGGCCCTGGGCGAGGCGCGCCAGGATCTGCTGCTCGCGGGGGGTCAGCTGCGATTCCGGCGCGCGGCGGGCGTCGGCGCGCAGCATCGCCACCTCGGTGGCCAGCCGCCGGTCGAGGTAGACCTCGCCGATACGCACCTTGGCGAAGGCCTCGAACAGCTCGGCGGAGGCGTGATCCTTGAGGACGTAGCCGAGGGCCCCCGCCTCGAGGGCGCGGGCGACGATCACCGGGTCGTTGTGCATGCTGAAGACGAGGATGCGCGTCTCGGGCGCCACCGCCCGGATGCGCCGGATCAGGCCGAGGCCGGCCATGCCGCTGCCCTGGAAGGTCAGGTCGCAGATCACCACCGGCGGACGGAGCCGGTGGAAGATCCGGTAGCCGCCGACGACGGTGGTCGCCTCCGCGATGGTCTCCACGCCGGAATCCTCCAGGACGCGTCGACAGCCCTGCAGGACGATGGGGTGATCATCGATGACGAGAACCGGCAGGCGCGTGGCGGCGGCGTCGATCTGGGATGCGATGGCGTTCATGCGCTCGGCGCGGTGCTGGTCTCGTCGCCCCGGTCAGGCGGAACGGGGATCATGATCCGGACGATCGCCCCGGGGCCGGCATTGTCAAGGGCGAAGGTGCCGCCGAGGGCCTCCACGCGCTCGCGCATCCCCGACAGACCGAGCCCGGTGCCGTGTTCCGGGGGGATTCCGGTGCCGTTGTCGCGGATGGTGAGGTCGAGCCGGCCCTCGGCCTCGGTCGCCTCGGCCTCCACCCGGGTCGCGGCGCCGTGCCGCACGGCGTTGGTGGCGCTCTCCTGCACGCACCGGAACACCGTGAGGTCCACGAGGTCGCCGTAGCCCTTGGCCAGACCGTCGAACCGGCCCACGAAACTGAGGCCGGGGTGGCGCTGCCCGAAGCCGCGCAGGAGCAGGTCCAGGCAGGTCGCGAGGGGCGCCTGACCGAGTCCGTGCGGCCGCAGGCGGTTCAGGAGCTCCCGGTTGACCGTCTGGACCTGGCCGACGATGGCGCTGATCTCGGCCGCCCGGGCGGCGAGCTTCTCGCGGCTGGGCTCGGCGGAGCCGGAGGCGATACGGCCGATCGAGGCGGCGTTGGCCTCCAGGGCGAACAGGCAGGGGCCGAACTCGTCGTGCAGCTCCAGGGCTGTCCGGCGGCGCTCGTCGTCCTGGGCGGTCAGAAGCTGGCGGTTGAGGCGGCCGTTGGCGGCCCGGACCTCGCCCAGGGCCTCGGCGACCTTGTTGAACCGCTCGGCGATCACCGCCAGCTCCCGGGCACCGGGCGGCTCCAGGCGGGCCGTGTAGTCGTGATGCTCCAGCTGGGTCAGGCCGGCGCCGAGCCGCCGCAGCGGCGCGAGGATCCGGCCCAGGGCGATGTAGAGGGCGATCAGCATCGCGGCATTGATCGCCAGGGTGGTCAGCGAGAGCGCACGGGCATAGCCCCAGATCTCGTCGATCTCGTCCATCGGCTGCGTGGTGATCTGCGCCGTCCCGAGCCGACGCCCGTCGACGACGATCGGCAGGGCGTGGCGCTCGATCGGCGGCATGATCAGGTCGGCGAACCAGTGGGGTGCCTCCCGGTCCGCGCGGGTCGGCGGCAACGGCCGGCCGATCTGGTCGCCATCCGCATCGAGCACCGCGACCCGGACATGCCGCAGGACCTTGAAGCGGAGGTCGAGCGTCTGGAGCAGCGTGTCGGGGGAGGCCGTGTCGGACAGGCGGATCGTGTCGGCCACCAGCGACTCGACGGTGGCGAGGGAGGCGCGGGTCTCGACGCGCACCGCCGACCGGGCGTTCAGCACGATGACCGCGCAGGAGATCAAAGCCGCGAAGGCATCGATGAGCAGCACCACCGCGACGAGCCGCGCGCGCGTCGACCAGCCGGACCAGGGCCAAAGGCCGGGGCGGGGTCTCATCGGCGCGGCGGGTACCGCGGATCTCGGGGTCAGGGTCGGGCTCGTATCCACACCGTGACGCATAGCGACCGTGCCGGCGAAGTCCATGCCGCGCCCCGCGGCCGACCGGGCCATGGCCGCGCGGACCCCGACGCGCGCATCGGCACGGGCGGTCCGAATACCGATTCTTAAGCGGCGGCGCGTTATGTTGTGGATAGCCGGATCACGACTGGCTGGGCTGGCAATTCGGGCCGACATCATTGCGCCGTATTGCAGCTTCTCTATCGCCAACAGAGTCGAACCAGCTTCGAATCCTCGAAGAGTGGCGGCCGGTCATGGGGAGCCCGGTCGCGCGCGGCGTGTATCGAGTCAGAGACCCCGGACCATGATCGATCTCAACCTCGACCCGTCCGAGACCCGGCCCGACCGGAGGCCGTCGGCCAAGCCCGGGCCGTCGCTCAACCTCAAGGTCGTGCTGTTCGGCGTAGCCGGCGCAGGCGCGCTGGTGGGCTTCGGCGTTGCCGCCTCGACGGTGATGGCCGGCCTCGCGGCGCCAACGCCGGTGCGGATCGTCGCGTCCAAGCAGGCCGCCGATTGGCCAGAGCTGAAGGACGGGCTGCCCGTGATCAAGGGCTCCGTCCAGGCAGCGCCGGCGGCGGCGGTGCCCGCCAAGCCCGAAGCGCCGGCCCTGCGGATGGTCGCGCTGCCCGAGGCCTTCTCGCCCATCGTGACGCCCGCGAAGGCCCCCGCCGGCCCGCCCTCGGCCGCCTCACAGCCCGCCAAGGTCGCCGCGGCACCGGTCCCGCCGACGCAGCGCATCCCGGTCCCGACCCCCGTCATGCCGGTGGCGGCCACGCGGGAGGTCGCGCCGCTGGCGTCGACCCGCACGGCGTCGCTCCAGACGCCCCGCGCGTCCGAGACGGTCCGGGCCCGCGAACTCGTTGAACCGGCCGTGCCGAATCCGGCTCCCGCCACCGAGCGGACCGAGCGCCCGGCGCCGGTCGAGCGCGCCGAGAAGGTCGAGCGCGCCCAGAAGATCGAGCGCCCCGAGAAGCCCGCCTCGAAGGCGGTGGCGACCCGCAAGGCGCCTGCGCCGGCGCGGGCGGCCGAGAAGGCCACCGGCACTGCGCCCGCGACCGTGGCTCAGGCAGAACCCGCCGAGGCGGAGGACACCGAGGTGCTCGGGATCAAGCTCCCGTCCCTCGCACCGGCCGGCCGGAAGCTGAAGGAAAGCGTCGACGCCCTCGGCAACGCCGTGAAGAACGTGTTCTGACCCGCGGCTCCGGCCCCCAACGCGCGGGGGCCGGGCAAGTCTTCCGATCCGGCGCTCAGGCCCGTCCGGAATGGCGCCCGGCCTTGTCGCTCTTCGGCCCGGTGCGATCCACCTTGCGCTGGTGCTTCCCGGCGCGCGGGCTCGCAAAACCTTTCGGACCACCCGGTCGGTCCCTGCGCTCATCCGGCCCCGCATCGCCCACCAGCGCCTCGACCTGGATATCCGGCGAGCCGTTGCGGGCGAACGCTTCGGCAAAGCGTGCCGCCGCGTTGCCCCGCACCTCGAACTTGGTCTCGCGGTCGAAGATCCGGATCGCACCGATCTCCTGGCGCCCGATGCCGCCCCGCCGGGTCAGCATCGGCAGCAGACGGCGCGGGTCGGCGTTGTCGCGGCGGCCGAGGTTGAGGCGGAACCAGACGGCCGGCCCCATGGCGGCGATCCGCTCTGGATCCATCGGGTCGTAGGGCGGACGCTCGCCCCGGGGGGCGCGGCCCTCTCCGGGATCGCTGACCTCTTCGGGAGCCGGCAGGCGGGTGCGGTAGACGCGGGCCAGCAGGGCAGCCAGTTCCTCCGGGCTCTTGCCGGCGAGCAGCGTCTCGGCGAGCGCGACATCCTCCTCGGCGGGCGGCTCGGCGAAGAGCGGATCCGAGAGCATGCGCTCGCCGTCGAGGCGCCGGATCTCGTCGGCCGAGGGCGGCCCCGACCATTCGGGGCTCACCTTGGCGATGGCGAACATCTGCTCGGCGCGGCGTCGCCGGGAATTGGGGATGAGCAGCACCGAGGTGCCTTTGCGGCCGGCGCGACCGGTACGGCCGCTGCGGTGCTGGAGCACCTCGGCATCGTGCGGCAGGTCCGCGTGGATGACGAGGCTCAGGGACGGCAGGTCGATGCCGCGGGCGGCCACGTCGGTGGCGACGCAGACCCGGGCGCGACCGTCGCGCAGGGCCTGGAGCGCGGCATTGCGCTCAGCCTGGCCGAGTTCGCCCGACAGCGCCACCACGGAGAAACCCCGCTCGGTCAGGCTGGCCTGGAGATGGCGGACGGCGTTGCGGGTGTTGCAGAAGACGATCGCGGTCGCGGCATCGGCCTCGCGCAGGAGGTTGAGCACGACGTGCTCGGTCTCCCGCGGCATGATCCGCACCGCCCGGTAGGCGATGTCGGCATGTCCCTTGGTTTCGCCCTTGATCGCCAGACGGAGCGCGCCGTGCTGGTAGCGTTCGGCCAGCGTCTCGATCGCCTTCGGCAGGGTCGCGGAGAACAGGTAGGTGGCCCGCTCCGGCGGCGTCGCCGAGAGGATGAACTCGATATCCTCCCGGAAGCCGAGATCGAGCATCTCGTCGGCCTCGTCGAGGACCACGGCCCGCAGGGCCGTCGGGTCGAGGTTGCGGCGCTCGAGGTGATCGCGCAGGCGCCCCGGCGTGCCCACCACGATGTGGGTGCCCTCCGCCAGCATCCGGCTTTCCCGGCGTGGGTCCATGCCGCCGACGCAGGCCGCGACGCGGCCGCCGGCGGGTCCGTACAGCCAGGACAGCTCGCGCTGCACCTGCAGGGCGAGTTCCCGGGTCGGGGCGATCACGAGGGCCAGGGGCGCCGCCGGAGGTGGCAGCTGGTCGGCCTCCCCGATCAGGATACTGGCCATGGCGAGGCCGTAGGCCACGGTCTTGCCGGAGCCGGTCTGGGCCGAGACGAGGAGGTCGCGGGAGCCGGCGGCGGCCTCAAGCACGGCGGCCTGGACCGGGGTCGGATCGGCATAGCCGCGGTCGCTCAGGGCCCGCGCGAGGGGGGCGGGCAGGGTCGGGAAAGGCAAGCTTCGGAAACTCTCAACGGCCGTGCCGCGCCCGGCAGCGCGCCATCGCGCGGCGGGGGAATCAGGCGCCGGACTTTATTCGGGTGTCGAGACGGTAACGCGTCGCGAGCCGCCTGACCACTCCCGCCGCAGCATGGGGCGGTTGCAGGCGCTCAATCCCGGACGCGCCGGTTGCGGGGTGCTCGAACCTTCCACCGGACGACTTGCCGTGGACCGCGTCCTTGCGAGCGGTGCGAAGCCGTGACGAGGCCGGGACGAAGGGCCGACTCTGGTGCGGCGACCTGCTAAGGCACGGTCAAGTTTCGCCTGTCGCAGCCGCGACGCGCCCCGACCGGAGTACACGTTCATCATGATGGCAGCCCTGCGGGTGGCGGTAGCCTGGGCGACGGTTCTGGCCTTCGCGTGGTTCGGCAAGGACTGGCTCGGAGACCTGTCGCGGCCGCTCTTCGCCGGCGGCCTGTTCGCGTGGCTGCTCGCGGTGATCGTCTGGGCGGCCTTCGGGGTGGTGCACGAGGCCGAGGAACTGGCCCACCGTCTGGGCGAGCCCCTGGGCACCCTGGTGCTGACCCTCTCGATCGTCATCATCGAGGTGGCGCTGATCTCCGCCGTGATGCTGTCGGCCAAGGACGCGCCGACGCTGGGGCGCGATACGATGTTCGCGGTCCTGATGATCGTGCTGAACGGCGTGGTCGGGCTGGGCCTCCTGGTCGGCGGCCTGCGCCATCACCAGCAGCGCTACAACCTTCAGGGCGCCTCGGCCTTCCTGTCGGTGATCATCCCGCTCACCACCATCGCGCTGATCATCCCGAACTTCACCAGCTCCACCAGCGACGGCACCCTGACGATCCTGCAGGCGGTGACGTTCTCGGTGTTCACCCTCGCGCTCTACGGCGTGTTTCTGCTGATCCAGACCGGCCGCCACAGCGACTTCTTCATCGATGCGGAAGCCCGCGAGAGCGCCGAGGCGCCCCACGGCGCCGACTCGATCTCGGGGGGCGGCATCGCCAAGCATATCGGGCTGCTGCTCGCCAACGTCCTGCCGATCGTGATCCTCGCCAAGAGCCTCGCGGTGATCCTCGACCACGGCATCGCGGCCCTCGGCGCGCCCTCGGCGCTGGGCGGCGTGCTGATCGCCGCCATCGTCTTCACCCCGGAGGGGATCTCGGCGTTGAAGGCGGTGGCCCGCAACGAACTCCAGCGGGCGATCAATCTGTGCCTCGGCGCGGCCACCTCGACGGTGGGCCTCACCGTGCCGGCGATCCTGACCATCGGGCTGCTCACCGGCCAGACCGTGGTGCTCGGCCTCAAGCCCACCGAGATGACCCTCCTCGCCGTCACGCTGATCCTCAGCGCGCAGACCTTCTCGGGTTCGCGCACCACCGTGCTGGAGGGCGCGGTGCATCTCGTGCTGTTCTTCGTCTACCTCGTGCTGATCTTCAGCCCGTGATCCTCGCGGGGATCGGGTTCGTCACCGACGGCCTTTCCTCTGCGCACTTCGAGACGGGCTCCGTCAGGTCCTGCAGACGGGGACCTGATCGACTCCGCCTTCGCCCCGCCATGCCGGCGCGGGGCCCCGGCGCTCAGGCGCCGAAGCGCTCGGTGCGGATCAGGCCCGGCGCGACGCCCTCCGCCAGGATCAGGTCCGAGGCTGCGGCCACGAACCGGTTGGAGCCGCAGAGGAAGACCTTCCCGGGCGCCCCGATCCGCGCGAGGGCATCGGCGACGAGAGGCGCGTCGATCCGCTTGCCGCCGGGCTCGCGCGTCGTCGCAAGATGCAGGGAGAAGTTGGGATCGGCTTCCGCGAGCCGCTCCAACTCGGCCACCGCGATGGCCTCCGCCCGGGTGCGGGCCGAGTAGATCAGCGCCGCCGGGATCTGCCGCCAGCCCTGCGCCCGCCGCCGCAGCATCGCCAGGAGCGGCACCACGCCCGACCCGCCGCCGCCCAGGAGCAGCGGCCCGCCATCGGGGCCGTCCCAGGAGAACGAGCCGCCGATCGGCCCGCGCAGCTCGACCCTGTCGCCGACTTCGGCCAAGTGCGAGAACCAGCCCGAGACTTCGCCGTCCGGCAGGGCCTCGATCATCAGCTCCAGTGTGCCGCTGCCGTCCTGGGCCGAGGCGATGGAGTAGCTGCGCTGCGCCTGGTAGCCGTCCTCGGCGGTGAGGCGGACATCGACGTGCTGCCCGGCCCGGTAAGCCTCGGCGAGGCTGCAGCGCAGCCGGACGCTCCTCACGTGCGGCGTGACCGGCGAGAGCGCGGTGATCTCCGCCTCGTGCCAGCGGAAGACGACGGGCTCGATCGCCGACTCAATCACCGATGTAGCGCTGCTCACGCCAGGGATCCCCGTACATGTGGTAGCCGCGCAGCTCCCAGAAGCCGGCCGTGTCCACCTGGGTGAAGCGCAGGCCCTTCACCCATTTGGCACTCTTCCAGAAATAGAGGTGCGGCACGAAGAGCCGCGCCGGGCCGCCGTGATCCGGATGGATCGGCTGGCCCTCGTAGCGCGTCGCCACCAGGGCGCGGCCGCCCACGAGGTCGGCCACCGGCACGTTCGTGGTGTAGTCGTCGTGGGATTCCGCGAGCAGGAAGTTCGTCGGCGCCTCGATCCCGGCATCCGCCAGCAGGTCGTCGAAGCTGACGCCTTCCCAGGTCGTGTCGAACTTCGACCACTTGGTGACGCAGTGGATGTCGCCCTTCCAGGTGGTGCGAGGCAGGGCCTCGAATTCCGCCCAGCTCCACGCCTTGATCGGCCGCGATCCCGCGCGCAGCGTGAACGTCCAGGTGGCCAGGTCAACGGTCGGGTTGGGGCCGATCTGGAGGATCGGGAAATCGTCGGTGAGATACTGACCCGGCGGCAGGCGCGCGCCCGTTTCCGGCGGCTGCCTGCGTCCGACGAAGCCCCGTGTCACCATGCGGGTGGCCGCCCTCTCGTTCTCCCCCGGG
>NZ_BACT01000116.1:0-6604 GCF_000333255.1 Methylobacterium sp. B1
CCCCCGGGATCCGGTCAGCCCCTGATCCCGGGGATCGTTGCCGAGATCGCCCGGGGATCGCGCATCGGCCAGCGGCCGCTTCCCACCTGCGCCAGAAATTCGTCGAGGAGTCGGTGGTAGGCATTCCGGCTCCTCGACGGAGAGGGCGTGGCCGGTATTGGGCAGGACCGCGAGGGCCGCCGACGGGATCACCTGCTTCAGCATGAGGCTCGGGGCGAGGCAGGGCCAGTCCTCGTCGCCGGCGACGATCAGGGTTGGAACGGTCATGCGGCGCAAGGCGTCCGTGAGATCGTAGAGCGACGGGCGGCCCTTCTGCACGCCGGCCTGGGTGTTGGCCGAGCCGAGGGCCGAATGCTCTGCGAGCATCCGCTTGAATTCGGCATGTCCGCGCGGATCCTTGGCCTCGAACTGCACCCGCGTCGGCCCGACGGCGTAGCGCTCGGCGAAAGCGGCCATGCCGTCGCGACGCAGCATCGCCGCGGTGGCGTCGGCCTCGGCGCGGAACATCGCCTGCCGCTCGGGTTCGGCGCCGTAGCCACAGCCGCCGAGACAGAGCGACAGCGCGCGGTCGGGATGCCGGAGGCCGAAATGCAAAGTTGCGAAGGCGCCCATCGAGATGCCGGCGACATGGGCCTTCGGCGCGCCGAGATGGTCGAGGATGGCCAGGATGTCGTCGGCGGCACGCGCCTGCGAGTAGGCGGAGACGGCCTCCGGGACGTCGGAAGGCGGGTAGCCGCGGGCGTTGAACGCGATCGCGTGGTAGCGCCTTCCGAAATGGCGCAGTTGCGCCTCGTAGCTGCGATGGTCGCCGGCGAATTCATGCACGAAGATCAGCGGCGTACCCCGACCGCTCTCCTCGTAGTGGAGCCGGATCCCGTCATCCGTCGCGGCGCTCGGCATGGCTACCCTTTCACCAATCTCCCCCGAGATTTGCGACATGGTGCGACGGCGCGCCCGGTCGAGAGCCGAGGCCGCGGATCGACAGGGGACCGGCACGACGAAGCCGCACCCGGCGGGCCGGGCGCGGCTTGCGGTCTACCGTGCCGGCGGGGATGGTCCCCGCCCGGCTCAAGCGGCCTTCTTGGAGGAGGCCGGCTTGGCCGACCCCTTGTTGGCCGCGACCTCGGCGAGCTTGGCCGCCAGCTTGGCGTCGAGCTTGGCCGAGGCACCGAGCGGAAGCTCGATGTCGAGGCCGAGGGTCGAGACGCCCTCGCCGCGCTCCAGGGTGACCTTCACCTTGTCGGGCTCGACCGCGACATGGTTGGCGATCACCGCCAGGATCTCCTCCCGGAGCTGGATCACGAGGTCGGGGCGACCCGACTCCGCGCGCTCGTGGGCGAGGATCAGCTGCAGGCGGTCGCGGGCGACCGCGCCGGAGCTGCGCTTCTGGAACAGTCCGAGGATGCTCACGCCGCCCTCCGCATGAACAGCTTGTCGAGGAAGGACTTGCGCTCGACCGGCAGGCTCATCGGAACGGTCTCGCCCTTGAGACGGCGGGCCGCGTCGGCATAGGCCCGCGCCGGGGCGCAGAGCGGGTTGTTGAGGGTCACCGGGCAGCCGAGGTTCGAGGCGCGCAGCACCTCCTGGCTCTCCGGGATGATCGCGAGCAGCGGGATCGACAGGATGTCGAGCACGTCCTCGGTCTTGAGCATGTCGCCGCGGTCGGCCCGCATCGGGTCGTAGCGGGTGAGGATCAGGTGCTTCTCCATGTCCTCGCCCTTCTCCGCCTTGGCGGTCTTGGAATCGAGGAGGCCGATGATCCGGTCGGAGTCGCGCACCGAGGAGACCTCGGGGTTGGTCACGACCACCGCCACGTCGGCGTGGTGCATGGCGAGCTGGGCGCCGCGCTCGATGCCGGCCGGGGAGTCGCAGATGACCCAGTCGAACTTGTCGCGCAGCTCGTCCATCACCCGGGCGACGCCCGCGTCGGTGAGCGCGTCCTTGTCGCGGGTCTGGGAGGCCGGCAGCAGGTGCAGGGTCTCCAGCCGCTTGTCCTTGATGAGCGCCTGCGGGAGCTTGGCGTCGCCGTTGACCACGTTGATGAGGTCGTAGACGACCCGGCGCTCGGCGCCCATGACGAGGTCGAGGTTACGCAGGCCGACGTCGAAGTCGACGACGCACACGCTCTGCCCGCCCTGGGCGAGGGCCGCTCCGAGGGCTGCGGTCGTCGTCGTCTTGCCGACGCCGCCCTTGCCCGATGTGACGACGAGAACCTTTGCCACGCGTCGATCTCCCTTATCCAGGCTTGCCATTCGGATGTTGCCGCCATCGAGCCAGACCTGGGCGGCCTTGCCGCGCAGGGCCGTGCCCATGTCCTCCGCCGTCCGCACAAGGCGGTCGATCCCCAGCAACTCGGGTTCGAATTTGCGGCAGTAGATTCGTGCGCGCGGGTTGCGCGCGGCTCCGGCGATCGCGCGACCGCGCAGGGCGCCGTAGACGTGGATGGAACCACCGGCCAGGATCTCGGCCCCCGAGGAGACCGAACCCATCACGGTCACGTCGCCGGTGGGATTGATGACGCTTTGGCCGGAGCGGACCGAGCCCTCGACGGTGATCGAGGTGACCACCTGCGGCTCCGGCTCGGCCGGGACGCTCGGGATCTCGACCTTCTCGGACGGGTGTCCCTTGACGAGAAGCGGCGGCAGGCCGTCCAGGACCGTGTCGGCGCCCTCGATGCCCAGGACCGCGATGCCGCGGGCCTTGAGTTCGTTCATTAACATTTCGAGGGCGTCCGGCTCGGGCTTGAGCTGGGCGCAATCCAGGATGACGGCCCGGCCTTTCAGCAGGGTCGGCGAGCGCTTGAGCGCCGCGTCGAGGCCCGCGAGCCACTCGGGAAGCGGCGGCTCGGGGGAGAGGGCCAGGGCCTTGAAGGCCCGTCCGCGCAGGCTGAGCGGCCGGGGCGCGGAAGGAGCCGCCGCGGGGACGGTCTCCGGATCGATCGGCTCGGGGTGGGTCTCGCTCATGTCCGCCCGTTAAGAGTCCTTACCGGACCATTGACGGCGGGTATGGTTACCGAAGGGTTAAGTTTCTGATCCGGTCGGCAAATTCTGCCGGGATCCTTGTATCGGAGCAGCGGAGGACGCTTTCACGGCTCGACCGCGAGCGGAGTCAGGCGCCCCCTCCTTCGACCGACGGCCCGAACGTCGGCGGGGAAACGCCGCTCAACCCGCTCGAATAGGTTGAGCTTGATCGCATCTCCAGCAGCCGCACTCGACGGGCTGCCCTCTGAAGGCCGGGTCGAGGTCGTCCGCGGCGCGTACCAGGCCGTCGATCGCCACCAGCTCNGGCTCGACCGGCGGGCACCAGATCCGCGCCGTTGGGTTTCCGGCCGCGCCGGCGATCGCGCGGCCGCGCAGGGCTCCGTAGACGTGGATCGAGCCGCCGGCGATGACCTCGGCGCCCGAGGCGACGGCGCCCAGGACCGTGACGTCGCCCTCGAGATGCAGCACGGTCTGGCCGGAGCGCACGGGGGCGTCGAGGATCAGCGAGCGGGCCGTCTCCTTGGGCTGGGGCTCGGTCGACGCGGACGCGTCCGAGGCGGATTCGTCCGGCGTGGCGACCTCGCCCGCGGGCCGGCCGCCCGCGAGGGCCGGCGGGGCGCCCGCCCCCAGGAGCGACGGCGCCGCGCCCTCGATCCCCAGGACGGCGATGTTGCGCGCAGCCAGTTCGGCGAGCAGCCCGTCGAGATCCTCGCGGGTGAGCCGCAATCCGGATAGGTCGAGGATCACGGGCCGGCCGGCGAAGAAGTTCGGGGCGCGGCGATTGAGGGCGTCCAGGTCGCCGAACCACTCGGCCACCGGGGGTATCGGCGCCAGGACGGTGGCCATGAAGGAGCGGCCGCGGAAGCGGATCGGCGGGCGCGCCGGCTCGGATGTCGGCTGGGTCACGGGCGTGTTCGGTGTCGCGGACAGGATCGTCCGCATCCATGGGACGGCGCCGCGCCGGGGGCAATCCCGCAATGCCTGCTGTGACGCCTTGGCGGGCCCGCGGGCGCGTTTCTGTTGTAGAGAGACCCGGCAGCCGAGCCGGACCGGACCGTTGAGCAGCGCCACTTCGCACGCCCCCGCCCCTTTCGTCGTCGATGACCTCACCCGCGCCAACCAGCGGCGGGCGGCCGATCCGCGCGCCTCCGCCTGGGTCTCGGCCAATGCCGGCGCCGGCAAGACCAAGGTCCTCACCGACCGGGTGGTGCGGCTGCTCCTCGACGGTGCCCCGCCCGGGCGGATCCTCTGCCTGACCTTCACCAAGGCCGCCGCGGCCAACATGGCGATCCGCGTCTTCCGGCTCCTCGGCCGCTGGGTGACGCTCGACGACGAGACCCTCGCCGCCGAACTCGCCGACCTCACCGGCGAGCGCGCCGGGCCCGAGCGCCTGCGGCTGGCGCGCCGCCTCTTCGCCCGGGCGGTGGAGACGCCGGGCGGCCTCAAGATCGAGACCCTGCACGCCCTGTGCGAGCGGCTGCTGCACATGTTCCCCTTCGAGGCGAACGTGCCGGCCCGCTTCGTGGTGCTCGACGAGTCCAAGGCCCAGGAGCTGTTCGACATCGAGATGGCCAACGTGCTGGCCGATGCCGTGGCGAACGGCGACACGCCCCTCAGCGCCGCCCTGGCGCGGGTCACCCCCGAGGCGACGGGCGACACCCTGCGGTCCGCGATCCGTTCGGCCATGCGGGCCCGGAGCTTCATCGGCGACGCGGCAGGCCTCGAGAAGGCCTTCGGGCGGCTGCACGGGGCGCTGGGCCTGGCGCCGGAGGATTCCGCCGAACGGATCGAGGCCGGGATCCTGGACGGCGGCCCCGGGTGCCGTCCGGAGGATCGGGAAGCGCTGATCGCGGCGCTCCGCACCGGCAAGGCTAACGACGAGAAGCTCGCCGACGCCCTGGCGGCCGCCGAGGCCGAACGGGCCGGCTCCGCGGATCTTCCCGACCGGTCCGAGGCGCTGGCCCTCTACCGCGCAGTCTTCTTCACCCAGAAGGACGAGCCCAAGGCCGACAGCAGCCTCGGGACCAAGAGCGTGCCGGCCGATGCCAAGGCGGCGTTGCTCGCCGAGCGGGATCGGCTGGAGCCGCTGTTCGACCGCCTGCGCGCCGCCCGGGCCCATGCCCGGACGCAGGCCCTGTTCCGGATCGCCGCCGAGATCCACCGCCGCGTGGAGGCACAGAAGGCGCGCCTCGGCGCCCTCGATTTCGACGACCTGATCCACAAGGCGCTGGATCTGCTCGGGCGGGTCGGGGCCGGCTGGGTCCTCTACAAGCTCGATCGCGGGATCGACCACGTCCTGGTCGACGAGGCGCAGGATACGAATCCGGAGCAATGGGCGATCCTGCGGGCGATCACGCAGGAATTCGCCGCCGGCGAGGGCGCTCGGACCGGCAGCCGCACACGCTTCGCGGTGGGCGATCCTAAGCAGTCGATCTACGGCTTCCAGGGTGCGGAGCCGCGGGAATTCGCCCTGACCCGCGCATCCTGGATCGCGGAATCGCGCTCGGCCGGGCTGACCTTCGAGGACGTGCCGCTCACCCTCTCGTTCCGCTCGACCGACCTCGTGCTGCGCGCCGTCGACGCGGTCTTCGCCATCGATGCGCACAATGACGGCCTGTCCTTCGAGGACACGGTGCGCACGACCGTGCATGCCAGCGCCCGACCCGGGGCGCCCGGCGCCGTGGAGCTGTGGCCGATCGCCGAGCCGGAGCCCGCCGCCGAGCCGGATGCCTGGACCGCTCCCGTCGACGCGCCGGAGACCAGCGCCCCGGCGATCGTCACAGCCCGCCGGGTTGCGCAGGCGGTGCGGACTTGGACCACGACGGGGGACGCCACCGGTCGAATCTGGCGCCCCGGGGACGTCCTGATCCTGGTCCGGAAGCGCGGGCCCGCCTTCGAGGAGGTGATCCGCGCCCTGAAGGGACTGGGCGTTCCGGTCGCCGGGCAGGACCGGCTGGAGGTCTCCGCCCATATCGCGGTCGCCGATCTGGTCGCCGCCGGGCGGGCGGGTCTCCTGCCGGCCGACGACCTGACCCTCGCCACCGCCCTCAAGACGCCGCTCGTCGGGCTGACCGACGACGACCTCGTGCGGATCGCTACCCGCCGCGACCTCGCAGAGACTCTGGAGGACGCCCTGCACCGCCATGCCGCGTCCGGCGACCTGGCCGCAAGGCGCGGGCTCGAGGCCCTGTCGGGGTGGATCGCGCTGGCCGGGCTCCACGGCCCGTTCGGCTTCTACGCGCGGCTCCTCGGGCCGCAGGGGGGCCGGGCGAAGCTTGTGGCCCGTCTCGGCGGCGAGGCGGGGGACGCCATCGACGTGTTCCTCGCAGCCGCCGCCCAGGCCGAGACCGGCGAGGACGCGCCGTCCCTCGGCGGCTTCCTCGCCCGCTACGTCGGCGCCGAGGCCGGTCACACGGTCAAGCGCGACCTCGAATCGGGCCGCGACGAGGTCCGGGTGATGACGGTCCACGGCGCCAAGGGTCTGGAGGCGCCGGTCGTGGTGATCCTCGACGGCTGCGAGCCCCTGGGCCGCAACGATCCGCCCCTCCTGCCGCTCCCGGCGACGGAAATCGCCCTGCCGCCGGTCTGGTCGGGCGGGCGGACCCAGGATTGCGCCGCCACCG
>NZ_BACT01000115.1:0-1384 GCF_000333255.1 Methylobacterium sp. B1
ACGACCGCATTCCACAGCGGACTTTGACTGTCCTGCCGAGCCCCCTAGCGTCCGCCCATGCCCTCGTGCCGCCCCCGCGCCCCGCAGCCCAGCCCGCGGCGGATATCCCGCCGACCCGCGTGCTCAATGCCAACCAGCCCGAATGGTCGGTGGGCGAACTGGCCGGTGCCCTGAAACGCACGCTGGAGGACGCCTTCGGCCATGTCCGCCTGCGCGGCGAGATCTCGGGCTATCGCGGCCAGCACGGCTCGGGCCATGCCTATTTCTCCCTGAAGGATGGGCAGGCGCGGATCGACGCGGTGGTCTGGAAGGGTGTGTTCGGCCGCCTGCGCCAGCGCCCCCAGGAGGGGCTGGAGGTCGTCGCCACCGGTCGCATCACCACCTTTCCCGGGAAGTCTTCCTATCAGATCGTCATCGAGAACCTGGAGCCGGCGGGTCTCGGGGCCTGGATGGCTCTTCTGGAGGAGCGCAAGAAGCTGCTCGCCGCCGAGGGGCTGTTCGCCCTCGAGCACAAGCGGCCCATCCCCTACCTGCCGCAGGTCGTCGGCGTCGTCACTTCGCCGACCGGCGCGGTGATCCGCGACATCCTCCACAGGCTGGAGGACCGGTTCCCGCGGCCCGTCCTGGTCTGGCCGGTGCGGGTCCAGGGCGACGGCGCGGCCGAGGAGGTCGCGGCCGCGATACGCGGCTTCAACGCGCTTCCGGCTGGCGGCGCGATCCCGCGCCCGGACATACTGATCGTCGCCCGCGGTGGCGGCTCCATCGAGGATCTCTGGGCCTTCAACGAGGAATGCGTCGTCCGCGCCGCCTTCGAGAGCGCGATCCCGCTGATCTCGGCGGTCGGGCACGAGACCGACACCACGCTGATCGACTACGTGTCTGACCGCCGGGCGCCGACCCCGACGGGCGCCGCCGAGATGGCGGTGCCGGTCCGCGCCGACCTGATCGCCACGGTGGCGGACCTCTCCGCCCGTGGCAGAGGGGCGGTCGGGCGCCGGATCGACCGCGACCGGTCGGATCTGCGCGCCCTCGGGCGCGCTCTGCCCAGTGCCGACGCCCTGCTGGCGGCCAAGCGCCAGCGGCTCGACCTCGCCGAGGCGCGCCTCGCCCCGGCCCTCGCGGCGGGCGCCAGCCGCCATCGCGCGCGGCTCCAGCTCCTCCTCGACCGGATGGCCCGGCGCTCGCCCGACGTGGTCCTCGCCAACGCCCGCGCGCGGCTGGCGCGGATCGACCACCGGCCGCTNCATGCCCTGCGNCACGACGTCCAGCGCAAGGGCGAAGCCCTGATCCAGCTCGGGCGGCGCCTCGTCGTCGCGCGGGAGGCCGGCCTGGAACGGGCCCGGGCGCTGCAGGCGCGCCACACCGACCGCCTGCACGCGCTGTC
>NZ_BACT01000114.1:0-232 GCF_000333255.1 Methylobacterium sp. B1
CTGGCGCACCTGGCCATCAAGCTGGACGGCACCTATGCCAAGCACGCCCTATCCCTGCAAGCCAAGGGCAAGCTGCTGGACCAGACCCTGGACCTGAACCTGGCCGCCCACGGCCAGCTCACCGAAAAGACCCGCGGCCACTACGGCTGGGCTGGCAGCCTGGACCAGTTCAGCAACCAGGGCTTGCCGCGCATCGCCATGGCCAGCCCGCTGGCGCTGGAGGCCTCGGCCG
>NZ_BACT01000113.1:0-2236 GCF_000333255.1 Methylobacterium sp. B1
CGCCGCCTTCCTGCCCACGGCCCTGGTGGAACCTACCTCGCCGCCATGGAGCGGGCCTCCTACGACCCGCTCAACACGCCCGTCGAACTGCCGCGCTGGCGCCGGCTGTGGCGCCTGTGGCGGGCGGCGCGGCGGGTGGGCTGAGGGTCGCTCCACCGTCCTCGCGAGGGGGCAATCCAGCGGCGCCGCTCTCGCAAATGCCGCCCGGCCCTCGGTCGCTTCGCGGCGCGCGCGCTGTCGGCTCGCGGCGTCAGAGAACCCGCGCCAGTCCCGGCATCAGCGCCGTCAGCCGCACCGGCGCCCCCGGTTCCGGCTCGGCCTCCGGCGTCGGCAGCACCGCGACCCGGCAGCCGCCCTCGCCCCTGAGGCCCGTCACCAGCCGTCCGCCGGGTTCGAGGGCCGCGCGCCAGTGCTGCGGGATCGCCGCGACGCTGCCGTGGACCAGGATCCGGTCGAACCCCCCGTCCGGCAGGTCCGGGGCCAGCCCGTCCGCCCGGACGACATGCACCTCGGACAGGGCCGCGAGCCGCCGCGTCGCCGCCCCGGCCAGGGAGGTGTAGCGTTCCAGGCTGAGCACCGCCCCGGCCCCGAGCTGGGCGAGCAGGGCGGTCACGTAGCCCGAGCCCGTGCCGATCTCCAGGACGCGCTGGCCCGGCTCGAGCCGAAGCAGCGCCAGCATCACCGCCACGGTGGAGGGGGCCGTCATCGACGCCCCGCAGGACAGCGGCAGGGCGATGTCCCGCCGCGCATGCTCCCGATGCTGCGGCGGCGCGAAGGTGTCCCGGGGCACCTGTTCCATGGCCCGCAGCACCGCGGTGTCCCGCAGGCCCCGGCCCCGGAGCGCCATGACGAAGGCCGCGTTGCCGGCAGCCTCTTCCAGGCTGCCCAGATCGATCACTCGGCGAAGGCCTGCGCGAAGCGCGTCAGCGTCGGCTCGTCCGTGAGATCGAGGCGCAGGGGCGTCACCGAGATCCGCTTCTCGGCGATGGCTTTCAGATCCGAACCGTGGCCCGGCTCGAACCGGGCCTTGGCGAAGGCCAGCCAGAAATACGGGTTGCCGCGCCCGTCGACCCGGGCGTCGATGGACAGCAGCGCCTGATTGCGGAAGCCCTGCGCGGCCACCGCGATGCCCTGCACGTCGGCCGGCTCGCAATCCGGAAAATTCACGTTGACCAGGATGCCGGGCTCGATCCCGGTCTCCAGGATCTTCCGGACGACCTTCGCCCCGTGCGTCCGGGCACAGTCCCACTTGAGGGCGCCGCGTCCGCCCACCCCGTAGGCTTGGCTGAGCGCGATCGAGCGGATGCCGAGGATCGTCCCCTCCATGGCGGCCGCGATCGTGCCCGAATAGGTCACGTCCTCGGCGACGTTCTGGCCGCGGTTGACCCCCGACAGGACGAGGTCCGGCCCGTGGTCGCCCAGGATGTGGCGCACGCCCAGGATCACGCAGTCCGACGGCGTCCCCTTCACGGCGAAACGCTGCTCCGAGACCTGCCGCAGGCGCAGCGGGTCGTTGAGCGACAGCGAGTGCGACACGCCGGACTGGTCGCTCTCCGGCGCCACCACCCAGACGTCGTCCGACAGCTCGCGGGCGATCTCCTCCAGGGTACTGAGCCCCGGCGCGTGGATGCCGTCGTCGTTGGTGACCAGGATGCGCATCAGCGGGTGCCCTCGATCCGGTTGAGCCCGCCCATGTAGGGGTGGAGCACCGACGGGATCGTGATGCTCCCGTCCGGGTTCTGGTAATTCTCCATCACGGCGATGAGCGCGCGGCCGACCGCCACGCCCGAGCCGTTGAGGGTGTGGACGTAGGCCGGCTTGCCGTCCTTGCCCCGGTAGCGGGCGTTCATCCGCCGGGCCTGGAAGTCGCCGCAGACCGAGCACGACGAGATCTCGCGGTGGGTGCGCTGGCCCGGCACCCAGACCTCGATGTCGTAGGTCTTCTGGGAGGCGAAGCCCATGTCGCCGGTGCAGAGGGTCATGACCCGGTAGGGCAGATCCAGCTTCTTCAGAACCGCCTCGGCGCAGGTGAGCATCCGTTCGTGCTTCGTGGCGGATTCCTCCGGCGTGGTGATCGAGACCAGCTCGACCTTGTTGAACTGGTGCTGGCGCAGCATGCCGCGGGTGTCGCGCCCCGCCGACCCGGCCTCGGGCCGGAAACAGGGCGTCAGCGCGGTGAAGCGCAGGGCAGCTCTTCCTCGCGGAGGATCGACTCGCGGACGAGGTTCGTCAGCGG
>NZ_BACT01000112.1:0-919 GCF_000333255.1 Methylobacterium sp. B1
TGCACACGCATTCAGATCGCAGGATGCCGAAACGACGAAGCCCGGCACGAATCCGGCTCTTACGAGTCGAATGCGTCCGGGCGTTCGTCGAACCGGTCATGCCGCGACCCAGGAATGGACCCGTCTCGGGGGCCATCCCGCAGCGTCGCGGGCCGGGATCAGGCGGATGCGGAGACCGCAGCCGCCGGGATCCCAGGATCAGGCGGCCTCGCCGGCCTCGGCCTGGGCGGCGTCGCCCTCGACCAGCTTCCAGGTCTTGGTCTTCGAGAAGGGACGGCACTCCTCGATGAACACCGTCTGCCCGACCTTGGCGACATTCGCCTCGTCGTGCGCGTGGTAGTTCTTCGAGCGGCGGACGGTCTTCTTCATCACCGGGTGGGTGAAGCGGCGCTCCACCTTGACCACGATGGTCTTCTCACCCTTGTCGCTAACGACGGTGCCCTGCAGGATGCGCTTCGGCATGGTGTTCTCCTAGCGGCCCGTATCAGCTCTTGGCCGCCTGCAGCGTCTTCGCGCGCTGCAGCGTCCGGACACGGGCGATGTCGCGACGGACCTCACGGACGCGGGCGACGTTCTCGAGCTGGCCGGTGGCCCCCTGGAAGCGCAGGTTGAACTGCTCCTTCTTGAGGTTGATCAACTCGTCATTCAGCTGATCCGGCGACAGGGCCTTGAGATCAGACACTCTCTGGGTCGACTTCACGATATCCTCCGTTCAGTCGGCGATGCGCTGGACGACCCGCGTGCGGATCGGAAGCTTCGCGGCGCCGAGGCGGAGCGCCTCCTTGGCGATGTTCTCGGCAACGCCGTCGACCTCGAACATGATCCGGCCGGGATGGACCCGGGCCGCCCAATAGTCCGGGGCGCCCTTACCGGAGCCCATGCGGACCTCGGTCGGCTTCGACGAGACCGGCACGTCCGG
>NZ_BACT01000111.1:0-21554 GCF_000333255.1 Methylobacterium sp. B1
TCGGTCCCGGGGGACCTCTAGAGTCGACTTCGGGGTCGGTGGCGAGTGCAAGCGGCAGCGAGGCCTGCTTCTGCATCTCGGCCAGCAGCACGCCGACCTGAAGCCCGATGGCCGAGCGGGCGGCCCGCCGCAGATCCGACAGGGCCCAGCGTTCTGCGGTGCGGCCTGCGAGCCACGTCGCCGCCAGGACTGCGCAGAGCCCGAGAAGAATCGCGAGACCCCGCCGCGACGGCGTTCCGTCCGGCGTCCGGGCTCCGCGTTCGGGTGCCGCCGAGCGGATCAACGGGCTCCAACCCGTGCGGAAAGCCGGAACGCTTCGGCCCGAGGCGTGCGGAAATCCGCACGGGAACCGATCAGGCGGTCGCGCCACGGCCGTAAAAAACCGTTTCGTTTCAATAAAATGAAGAAATGCAACTCGCCGCCTTTCGGTGGCATGCCGGTTGCCATTCCCGCCACGTAACGCAGCCATGTCGTCAGTGAACGGCTGCCAGCCAAACGGCCAAGAGCAAGCGCGGACAGCGTCGGACCATTTCGACGCCAGCCGCCCAAACCGAAGCTATCGACAGGGAGAACGCCCCATGGCTGCCGTGCCATCACCACTCACCGCCCCGCATCCGCCCGCCAAACCGAAGCCGCTGTACCGGACGCTGTACTTCCAGGTCCTGGTCGCCGTCGCGATCGGCATCCTGCTCGGCCACTTCTATCCGCAGCTCGGTGCCGAGATGAAGCCGCTCGGCGACGCCTTCATCAAGCTCGTCAAGATGATCATCGCCCCGGTCATCTTTCTCACCGTCGTCTCCGGCATCGCCGGCATGACCAACCTGGAGAAGGTCGGACGCGTCGGCGGCAAGGCGCTGATCTACTTCCTGACGTTCTCGACGCTGGCGTTGATCGTCGGCCTCATTGTCGCCAACGTGCTCCAGCCGGGCAACGGCCTGCACATCGACCCGAAGTCGCTCGATCCGAAGGCGATCGCCACCTACGCCGGCAAGGCGAAGGAGCAGAGCATCGTCGACTTCCTGATGAACATCATCCCCACGACGGCGGTCGGCGCCTTCGCGGGCGGCGAGATCTTGCAGGTGCTGTTCTTCTCGGTGCTGTTCGGCTTCGGCCTCGCCTTCCTGGGCGACCGCGGCAAGCCGGTCCTGGACATCATCAAGGTGCTGTCCGAGGCGATCTTCGGCGTCGTCAACATCATCATGAAGGTCGCCCCCGTGGGCGCCTTCGGCGCGATGGCCTTCACGATCGGCAAGTACGGCATCAGCTCGCTCGCCAACCTCGCCTATCTCGTCGGCGCGTTCTACCTGACCTCGACGATCTTCGTGCTGGTCGTGCTCGGGGCGGTGGCCCGCTACAACGGCTTCTCGATCATCCGGCTCATCCGCTACATCAAGGAGGAGCTGCTCCTCGTGCTCGGCACGTCCTCGTCCGAGTCGGCGCTTCCCTCGCTGCTGGAGAAGATGGAGCGGGCCGGCTGCTCCAAGCCGGTCGTCGGCCTCGTCGTGCCCACGGGCTACTCGTTCAACCTCGACGGCACCAACATCTACATGACGATGGCGGCCCTGTTCATCGCCCAGGCGACCGATACGCCCCTGAGCTTCGGCGAACAGGCCCTTCTGCTCCTCGTGGCCATGCTGTCCTCCAAGGGCGCGGCGGGCGTGACCGGCTCGGGCTTCATCACGCTGGCGGCGACGCTGGCGGTGGTGCCCTCCGTGCCGGTGGTCGGGATGGCGCTGATCCTGGGCGTGGACCGCTTCATGTCCGAGTGCCGGGCGCTCACGAACTTCATCGGCAACGCCGTGGCCTGCATCGTGGTGGCGCGCTGGGAGAACGAGGTCGACGAGGACAAGCTCGCGGCGGCCCTTGCCGGCCAAACCACCCGACCGGCCGGCCACACGCCGGCCCTGCAGGCCGCCGAGTGAGCCGCGGCCGTCGCGGGCCGCGGGTGCGGCTCGCGACGGCCACATCCTAGACAAGCGATATGCGATCAGCCCGCGCAGACCGGCGGGCGGCTGTCCCGGGACTCCAAGGGCCGATCCACGGCCGTCAGCCCTGCGCGAGGGCCTGGGGTGCGAAGGCGGCGACGACCGGCCGGAACGCGCCGACGATCGCAGGATCGAGCCGGCCGGCCATGCCCTCCAGAATCGCGTATGCCGCCTCGCTCGCCATGGGCGCCCTATAGGGCCTCTGCTCGATCAGGGCCGCGTGGATGTCGCAGACGGTGACGAGCCGGACGAGGTCGGGGATGTCACGTCCCTTGAGCCGGTCCGGATAGCCCGAACCGTCGAGCATTTCGTGATGCGACCGGACCACCAGAAGCATCTGCTGCTCGAAGCCCTGCTCGGCGAGCATGCTGTATCCCTTTTCCGGATGCAGCCGCATCACGGCCATCTCGGTGTCGTCGAGCCGGCCCGGCTTGTTGAGGATGGCGGCCGGGATGTGGATCTTGCCGACATCGTGCAGCAGGGCCGCTTTGGTGACCCGGTGACGCTCCTGCACGCCGAGGCCGAGACTTGTCGCGAAGGCGGCCGCCAGCCCGGCCACCAGCAGGCAGTGCTGGTGCGTGGCATCGTCGAATTGGCGCACCGCCCGGATCCAGTCGCGGATCCCCGTATCCCGGATCGCGACGTCGATGGCCTGGGTGCCGTTGTCGATGACAGCGGGCGTGATCGGCTGATCCGCCACGAAGACCGATGCGTAGAACCCGCGCACCTCTGCCGCCATCCGGACCGCGCAGGCGGGCACCGGCTCCTCGACATGCGCCGCGACGGGTGACGGCGGTCGCTGCGCGCCGAGCCGATCCCGCAGGTGATCGATGTCGATGGGGGCGCACAGCGTGTGCGTCGCACCGAGCGCGACGCCGACGAGCCGGGTGCGCGGGCTCTCGGTCGGCAAAAGGACGACCAGGGGGACCCCGTGCCGGATCTGCACCAGGAGGCGCCGCAGTCGCTCGACGGATGCCGTACCGAGATCGAGGACGTCGGTGACGATCGCGGTCGGTGTGCCGACCGGCGCCGCCGCGGCGCGGAGGTCGTGGATCTCGCAAGACAGACCATCGGACAGGTCCCCCTGCAAGCCCAGGCTGCGTACGGGATCGTCCGTGATCAGAAGGATACGGCCCATCGGCACGCTCTCTGATCGCGGCCTACGGGAACATTGCGTCAACCGTGTCCTGCGAGACCGAGGCGTCGCCGGGTAGCACGGGGCCATTCAGCAGGGCCGCTTCGCCGCTGCGTCTGTCGTGCGGCAGGTTGGGCCGTGCCGGGCCATCGCCGGACGCCGACCAGACGCGCAGCATCTCGCCGATCCGCTCCTCCACGAGAACGATCGTGCGCACGACTTTCGAGATCCGCTGCCCGGTCAGATCCTGGAAGTTGCACGCCTCGAAGATGGTTTGCATCTCGGCCTGAATGGCCTCCGCGTCGGCCCGGGTCGCAGGGTGTTCCGAACGCCTCACGATCCCGCGGGCCAGCCCATCGACGGTCTCCGACGCCGTCAGAATCGCGTTCGTGGCGTCTTCCGTGCCTTGTACGACGGCGTGGAGCTCGTCGCAGGCGCGACTGGTCTCCTGCTCCTGTCGAAGGTCTGCGATTTCCTGGCGCGTCCGCGCGATCGCGTCCGAGATCGACACGAGCTGGCTCCGCAGGAGCCCGACACCCTCTTCTATGGAAACGACGTCCGGTACAGCACGGGCCATGATCGACGATCACCATGCGCTTTAATTTAGGCGCCGAAACTATCGGCCATGTCTTAAGCTGGGCTTAATGCCGATTGTTTCCGTGTCTCGTCAGCGTATCGTACGATTGATGACTTCAAGATTTCATGATTTCGTACTTCGAGCCGGTCGATCGGTCAATTTGATGCCCGTAGCGCCCTCCAGCCTGATGTTCGGAGGCGTGCAACGGTGGTCTGCTGGTCTGACAAGCGGCGGCCATCCAGGGCGCCGTCGCAAGACTCAAGGAATCTCTGCCAGTTCTTTCAACTTGAGGTGGATATGATGGTTAAATTTACAATTGCATGTTAAGTGACAGCATTCCGAATGGATCGATTTTGAACAATGCTGCGCGAAAAAAAAGTAAGCTTTTGATGCTCTTTTATCGGCGTGGTCCGGTCGAAGGCTGGGTATTGAGCACGGAAATCCGAACGGTGGTTCGCTGGCTTGATGGACGAGCGCAGGCGGCGCGCTTCGTGCGGGCGCGCGGGGGTGCGACTGCCGTGGAGTTCGCCCTCGTGGCCCTTCCGTTCTTCGCGCTGATCGGGGCCTGCCTGGAGAACGGGATCGTCTTCTGGGAGCAGGAGATCCTTCAGCAGGCAGTGTCCGATGCCGGCCGGCAGATCTATACGGGCTCCTTTCAGACCGCGAACACCGGCACCACCGATCCTGCGACCCTGATGAGCCGGTTCCGGACGGCGATCTGCACACAGTCGAACGGCACCCCGCGGGTGACGATCTTCAACTGCGCCAATGTCCGGGTCAGCGTCACGCAGGCCAGCAGCTACGCGGCCGCCAACCCTGTCTCGCCCGTGGCGACCAATGCCAGCGGCGCCAGCGACTGGAACGCAAGCTTCCCCAGCTATTCCTGCGCGGGCGCCTCCGCGATCGTGATCGTGCAGGCGGCCGTGGACGTCCCGATCTTCTTCCCGCTGCTCGGTGCGGCGACGCCGAGCCTGCCCAACAGGCGTCGGGTGATTCAGGCGGCGACGGTCTTCAAGGTCGAACCGTACACAACCCAGTCCGTGTGCTCCTGATGCGCCGGATTCTGGAACGTCTCGCGCGCTACCGACGCGACGAGCGCGGGATCGCCGCGGTCGAGTTCGCCTTCGTGCTGCCCCTCCTCATCATCCTGTATTTGCTACCGCGGAACTCACGCGCCTGGCCGACGCGAACCGCAAGCTGACGCTGTTCGCGCGCACGCTGAGTGATCTGTCGGGACGCGCGGACAATCCGAGTCCGACGGTCGAAGCCATGGCGACGATCGCGGGCGCCGCGACCGCGATCCTGCGTCCCCTCGATGCCTCGAATCTGCAGATCGTCGTCAACGCCATGGGTGTGGAGTCGGTCTCGGGCACGCTCTATGGCGGGGTCTGCTCCAGCTGGGCCCAGAACGCGACCAAGCGGCCGGCCCAGCAGCGCAACGGGACCAACGGGTTGCCTCCGACGCCGGCCGTCTATCAGTTCGACGGCGCCCGCTACATCCTCGGTGAAGTGACGATGACCTATACGCCGATCATCGGCAGTGCGCTCTACCGCTGGATCTTCGGCAGCCACGGCCTGACCTTCACGCGGCAGATCCCCTGGTCGGAGCGCACCGCGAGCGAGATCATCATGCCGGGCGGCGTGGCTTGCCCGATCTTCAACTAGCGCGACGGGGGCCCAACGTGTCCGCTGTTCCAGCCGGAATGAGCCGCCTCCTCACGCGCTGCGTCCGCACGTGTGCGCGCTCGCGATCCGGCCAGGTCGCGATCACCTTCGCCCTCGTGATGCTGCCGGTGCTGTTCGCCACGGGGGCGGCGGTGGATTATGGTCGACGCAACGCCGCCAAGGCACAGCTCGACGCGGCCCTCGACGGCGCCGTCCTGGCGGTGATCTCGCAGAAGACGAATTCGATCTCATCGACCAGCCTGCTGAACATGGAGACGCAATTCCGAGCGGAGGCCGCCAAGGTTCCGGGCGTTACCGTGACCTCCTTCAGCCCGGGAACACCCGTCAGCAACTCGGCCACACTCAGCTTGGCAGCGAGCTATACGGCCACGGTGAAGACGACGATCTCATCGTTGATGCAGGTGCCGGTCATGAACATCAACGGGAGCTCGTCCAGCACCCGCAACATGTTCCAATATATCAATTTTTACCTGTTGCTCGACAATTCGCCGTCGATGGGGCTGGCGGCGACCGACACCGATGTCGCCAACATGAAGATCGCGACAGGCGGCTGTGCCTTCGCGTGTCATCAGCACACCTACGACAATAAAGGTCGCATCACAGGGGATAGTCAAACCGACTTTTATCACGTGGCGCTGAAGAACAACATCAAGCTGCGCATTCAGGTCCTGCGTGACGCCGTGTCGGCACTGGTCGATCAGGCGAACGCAAGCATGTCGCTGTCGCAGCAGTATCAAATGGAAATGTGGACGTTCAACGATTCCACCACGCAGACCCAGCTCCAGGCGATGACGCCGACCCTGAGCCAGATCAAGGCTGCGGCGCCGAACATCGACATCGCGTACGCGTATTACAACCAGTCGGACAACCAGACGGATTTCGAGCGCGCCATCGCGGTCATGAATACCACGATCCCGGCGAGCGGGACCGGCATCACGGCGTCCTCTCCGATCCGCTTTCTGTTCCTGGTCACCGACGGGGTCGAGGATACCGGTGGCAGCGTCACGAACCAGAGCGCCGGCTTTCAAATCCAGAGCGACCGCTTCATCGGCCCTTTCAGCCCATCGACATGCAATGCGCTGAAAAGCAAGAACGTGCGGATCGGCATCATCTATACGCAATACCTGCCGATCTACGACAACGACTTCTACAATCGGTACGTCAGACCCTATGAGGGCCAGATCGGGCCGGCGCTGCGGTCCTGTGCGTCGGACGGGCTGTACTTCCCCGTTGCGTCCGGGGGCGACATCACCGCCGCCATGCTCAAGCTGTTCTCCACCGCGGTGGCATCCGTCCGGATCAGCAACTGAACGGGTTCCGGTCACTCCGGGGGGCCGGCATGGCCCTGCCTGTCGGCGGCCCTGCGTTCCGCTAAGGCGATCCGGCCGGCGTCGGTCCGAGGACATTGACCCACAGCACGATGGTTTGGCCATGCGGGTCGGGATTGCTGAACCGGTGTGGTCGCCGGCTCTCGAAGCGGAAGCTGTCGCCTTCCGCGAGTTGAAGGGTCCGCGCCTCGACGACCAGGGTCAGGCGCCCCTCCAGAACGAGGCCGGCCTCCTCGCCCTCGTGGCTGAACGGCTCGTCGCCGGTGCTCGCCCCCGGCCTCAGCACCATGTGGAAGAGGCTCATCCCGTGCGTGCCGCCGGGCGGGGTCAGCAACTGCTTGGTGATGCCGGCCCGCCAGAGCTGAAGTTCCGGCCGGTCCTTCCGGAACACGACGATCGGATCCGGATCGGGCTCGTGCGGGCTGGGCTCGAAGAGGCCGCCGATACCGATCTGCAGCGTGTCCGCGAGGAGCGCCAGAACCCGGAGCGAGGGCGACGACAGACCCCGTTCGACCTGACTGATGAACCCGATCGAGAGACCGGTGCTCGATGCGATCGCCTCGAGGGAGAGCCCCCTCGCGCGCCGGAGGCCGCGCAGGCGCTGACCCACGGCCCGGTCGACCGGTTCCGGACCCGTTGTGTCGCCTTGGGGAATGCTCACCGTCGCACCAACCTGCCTCTCGCGTGTCTCTTCATGCACGTGAAAGTCCCTTGCGTCGATATTGGAAACGTGCGGTATTCTTCACGAGAATGAAATCGGGCGGCGGCTCTCGTCGCGCAATCCGGTCATGATGGGAGCGGCAGGATGAGAAGACGGTTGGCCGGGCTGTGTCTGTCGTCGACGCTGCTCCTGGGAATCCTGGGGAGCGCGGTCGGCGCCCAATCCCTGAAGGTCGGTGCGACGCCGACAGGCCTGCCGTTCACCTTCTTGGACACCAAGACGAACACCATCCAGGGCGTGATGGTCGACCTCGTCAACGCGGTCGGCAAAGAGGCGGGCTTCACCGTGGCGGTCGAGCCGCTGCAATTCTCGACGCTGATCCCGGCGCTCACCGCCTCGAAGATCGACATCATCTCGGCGGCGATGTTCATCACGCCGCAGCGCAAGGAAGTCGTGGCGTTCTCGGCGCCGGTCTACAGCTACGGTGAGGGGCTGATCGTCCCGAAGGCCGACACGAAGGATTACATGTCCTTCGCTGACCTGAAGGGCGAGACCGTGGGCGCCCAGGTCGGCACCGCCTTCGTCGAGCCGCTGAAGAAATCCGGCCTGTTCGGCGAGGTGAAGATCTACGATACGATCCCCGACATCATCCGGGACGTGAACTCCGGACGGCTGAAGGCCGGCTTCGCCGATGCGCCGATCCTGGCCTACTACGTGAAGCAGGGAGCGTTCCCCGGCGTCCGCCTGGTTGAGACCTTCAAGCCGACCGTGGTGGCCTCGGTGGCCCTCAGCGTGCGCAAGACCGACGCGGACTTGCTGGCCAAGATCGACAAGGCGCTCGCCAAGCTGAAGGCCGACGGGACGCTCCAGGCGATTCTCACCAAATGGGGCCTGCCGCCATCGGCCGACCGGTCCTGAGCTCCATGCGCGAGTTCCTCGCCGATGCTCAGGAATACCTGCCGATCCTGCTGCAGGGCGTGCAACTGACCGTCCTGATCACCCTCGCCTCCCTGGTGGTCTCGACGCTCCTCGGCTTGGTCTGGGCGGTGATGCGCGTCTCCGGCATCGCCGTGCTGGCGGGCTTCAGCGCGGTGATGATCAACATCCTGCGCGGCATCCCGATCATCGTGCAGCTGTTCTACATCTACTTCGTCATGCCCGATTTCGGCCTGTCGCTGACCGCGGTGCAGGCGGCGATCATCGGGCTCGGCATCGCCTATTCGGCCTACCAGGCGGAGAATTTCCGCGCCGGCATCGAGGCGGTGGATCGCGGCCAGGTCGAGGCGGCGCTGTCGATCGGCATGGGCTGGGGCATGACGATGCGGCGGGTGATCCTGCCGCAGGCGATCCGGATCGCACTGCCGCCCTACGGCAACATCATGATCATGATGCTCAAGGATTCGTCCCAGGCCTCCACCATCACGGTGGCGGAATTGGCACTCCAGGGGAAGCTGATCGCGTCGTCGACCTTCAAGAATACCAGCGTCTACACGATGGTGGCGCTGATGTACCTCGCGCTCAGCCTGCCGCTCATCCTTCTGGTCCGGCATCTCGAGGCCAAGGGGCGGCATCGATGATCGTGCTGAAGGACGTGCGGAAGCACTACGGCACCCTGGAGGTGATCAAGGGCGTCTCGGCCGAAGTCACCAAGGGCGAGGTGGTGTGCATCATCGGACCCTCGGGGTCCGGCAAGTCGACCCTGTTGCGCTGCATCAACGGCCTGGAAGCCTATGACGGCGGCGACATCCGCGTCGACGGTCAGCGGGTCGACCGGGACAAGCGCAGCATCAAGGCGATCCGGACCCGGGTCTCCATGGTCTTCCAGCGATTCAACCTGTTCGCCAACCGGACCGCCCTTGAGAACGTCGTCGAGGGGCCGATCCACGTCAAGGGCGAACCCCGTGCGGAGGCCGAGGAGCGCGCCCGGGCGCTCCTCGCGCGGGTCGGCCTTTCCGGCAAGGAGCACGCCCGGCCGGACGAACTCTCCGGCGGCCAGCAGCAGCGCGTCGCGATCGCCCGGGCGCTCGCCATGCGCCCGGAGGCGATCCTGTTCGACGAGCCGACTTCGGCCCTCGATCCCGAACTCGTCGGCGACGTGCTGCGGGTGATGCGCGGGCTCGCCGACGAGGGCATGACGATGATCGTCGTGACCCACGAGATCGGCTTCGCCCGGGAGGTCGCCGACCGGGTGCTGTTCCTCGATGGCGGCCGGCTCGTCGAGCAGGGACCCGCCGCCGAGATCCTGAACCGTCCGCAGAACCCGCGCACGCAGGATTTCCTGCAGCGTGTGCTGCACCCGCTTTAGGACAAGGCCGTGGCCGAACCGTTCCCCCTCGCCCCCTCGCTCTGGGCCACTACGGCGGCGCCCGCGCCGGACACGCCGCCTCTCGTCGAATCCGGCACGGCCGACGTGGTGATCATCGGCGGCGGATTCTGCGGCCTGTCCACCGCCCTGCACTTGGCCGAGCGCGGCATCCGCCCGGTGGTTCTGGAGGCGCGGGAGGTCGGCTATGGCGGGTCCGGTCGCAACGGCGGCCAAGTGATCCCGGGCCTGAAATACGATCCCGCGGATCTCGTCGCCCGGTTCGGCCGAGAGCGCGGCGAGCGGCTCGCACGCTTCGCCGGCGGAACCGCCGACGTGGTGTTCGACCTGATTGCCCGGCACGGGATGGACGTGCCGCACCGGCGTGCCGGCTGGATTCAGGGTGCCCATACCGAGACGGGGCTCGCCGAAGTCGAGCGACGGGCGGCGCAATGGGCCGATCTCGGCGCGCCGACCCGCGTCCTCGACAAGGCCGAGGCCGAACAGCTCCTCGGGACCGGTCGCTATCGCGGCGGCTGGCTCGACGGACGCGGTGGCGCGATCCAGCCCTTGAGTTATGCCCGCGGCCTCGCCCGGGCGGCCCTGAAGCCGGAGCGTCGATCAACGGCGCATCGCCGGTGACCTCTCTCGAACGGACGGGGTCGGACTGGACGGTCACGACGGCCAGGGGCCCCGGCTGAATACCGAACGGGTCGGTCTGTGCACCAACGGCTACACGGGCGGCCTCTGGCCGGACCTCGCGCGGACCGTGATCGCGGCGAACTCCTTCCAGGTCGCCACGGTGCCGCTCTCCGACAACCTGCGGCGCTCGATCTTGCCCGAAGGCCATGTCTCGTCGGACACGCGCAAGCTCCTGCTCTACTTCCGGCTGGACCATACCGGTCGCCTGCTGATGGGCGGCCGCGGTCCGTTCCGGGAGCCGCGGAGTCCTGCCGACTGGGCCCATCTCGAACGGATCGTTGGCAAGCTGTTCCCGCAGCTCGACGGGACCGCCTTCGACCACCGCTGGTGCGGCCGCGTCGCGATCACCCGGGACTACCTGCCCCATCTCCACGAGCCGGCACCCGGCCTCCTCATCGATATCGGCTGCCAGGGCCGGGGCGTCGGCCTCCAGTCGGCGATGGGGCGTGCGATGGCCGCCTACATCGCCACCGGCGATGTCGACAACCTGCCGCTCCCGCTCACTCCGATCGCGCCGCTGCCGCTTCACGCCCTCCACAGACTGTACGTGTCGGCGATCATCGCCTGGTATCGCCTGAGCGACGGCGGCATCCGCTGAGGCGGCAAGGCCCGGCGTCTCGACGATCCAGCGAGACCCCCGCGGGCGGAGGTGCCAGCATCCCGACCGACAGGTCGGGAAGCGGACGCTATCGGCTTCTCGGGGCAATCGCGACCCGGCCATCGAGCCGCATCGGAACAGGCCTGCCGCGCCGGAGGAGCGGCTTACTGAAATCGCCGCATCTCCGGTGAAAGGGAGCGTCCGGCCTCGAGCAGGGCCCGAACCTTGCGGGTTGCATGCAGCAGGATATCCGGGCGGGCATCCTCGTAGGACGTCTCGTCGACGAAACTCTGCAGCGCCTCCGTGATCCGATCCTCGATCTCGTCCATCAGGGCGAGGCCTTCTGGACCTTCCCTCCGGAGATGTGCGTCCGCGAGGGTCAGATAGGCCGCGCTCGCCAGCAGGAAGGCGATCCCGTTCGCCTCCCGGGCCGCGTCTGAACTCGCGTCGCCGCCGTCCGTACCGTCTGCGACGTTGTCGTCCATCGGCCTATGCACTCCTCATCCGTCAGGCCCGCTGTGCCGCCTGCGCGGCGCCGCGCAAAGTAGGGAAAAAGGGGTCGGTCCCGTCACCATTCGGGCAACGTCGGCGGTGGGTGTGGCCTGCGCGCTTGCGCCCGTGGCTCAGCCGCTGGGATCGGTCCGATCCTGCGCGGCCCGCCGTTCGCGCATCCTGCAGAGCGCCCGCCGCCAGGCGGCCACGACGGCCTCGCGTGCGCCGGCCTCGGCGCCCCTGGTCGGATCGGCCGGCCGGCCCCTGCCCTCGCGCTGGCTGTTTCGGTCTCTCGGATCTCGATTCATGATCGCCTCCCTGCGTGACAGAGAGAGACGCCGAATCCAGGGACTCCGCGGTGAGGCCGCGCACGCGAACCGCGGAAACCGCGTGCGGGGGAGCACATGCGGTCACGCTCGAGCCGATCCTCGTCTGCGGCGCTGAGACCGCGCAATTTTTCTGATCGTGGACCGAAGAGTTTTTCAGCAGCGCCGGTCTGCATTTTAGGAGTACTGTCACGCGGCCGGCATGGGCCCTCGTGCAATGCCGCAAATATTGATGCGGTGCAATAACGATCGTATTCAAAACTCAGCTGACTCCCGGGGCCGATATGTCCCGGAACCACGGGGGCGGCGTATGGCAGAATCGGAGGGGACGGGCATCACGGCCGGCCGCACCTCCGAAGGCCGGGGAGGATCACGGGCTCCATGAGGAAGAACAAGGTCATCTCGGCGGAAGAGGCGATCGCGCTGATCCGCGAGAACGACGTCGTGACGACAACGGGGTTCGTCCAGAGCTGCATCCCGGAGGCCCTGCACGCCGCCCTCGAGAAGCGGTTCGTCGACACCGGATCGCCCCGTGGGCTCACCCTGATCATGACGGCGGGCGCCGGTGACAGCAAAGGGCTCGGCACGGGCCGCCTGCACCATGACGGCCTCCTCTCGCGGGTCATCGCCGCCAATTTCGGCCGCATGCCGAAGGTCGCGAAGGCCGCGCAGGACAACCTGATCCGCGGCTACAACCTGCCCCAGGGCGTCATCTCACAGCTGTACCGGGCCTGCGCCGCAGGCCAACCGGGCCTGTTCTCGAAGGTCGGCCTGAAGACCTACGTCGATCCGCGTCATGGCGGCGCCAAGGTCAACGAGCTGACCACCGAGGATATCGTCAAGCTCGTCGAGGTCGATGGTGAGGAGTGGCTGTTCTACACGGCGACCAAGATCGACGTGGCGTTCATCCGCGCGACATCGGCCGACCCGTCCGGCAACCTCTCCTACGAGAAGGAGGCGCTGACCCTGGACTGCCTCGCGCAGGCCATGGCGGCCCGCAACAACGGCGGCATCGTCATCGCCCAGGTCGAGCGCATCGTCGACGACGGATATCTTCTGCCGAAGGATGTGCGCGTCCCCGGTATCCTCGTCGACTGCGTGGTGGTCGCCGAGCCCGAGATGCACCGCATGAATTACGGCGTCATGCACGACGCCGCGCTCGCGGGCGAGATCCGCGTTCCGGTGGCGGGCATCAAGCGGATGCCGCTCAACGAGCGCAAGATCATCGCCCGGCGCGCCGCCTTCGAGCTGCCGCCGAACGGCGTCGTCAATCTCGGCGTCGGTGCGCCGGAGGGCATCTCGTCGGTCGCCAACGAGGAGAAGATCACGCCCTACATCACTCTTACCACCGAGGCGGGCGCGGTCGGCGGGGTGCTGGCCTCCGGTTCGAGCTTCGGTGCGGCGACCAATGCCGACTGCATCATCGACCAGAATCAGATGTTCGACTTCTACGACGGCGGCGGGCTAGACATGACCTGCCTGGGCATGGCCGAGTGCGATGCCGCCGGCAACGTCAACACGTCCAAGTTCGGCGGCAAGCTGAATGGCTGCGGCGGCTTCATCAACATCTCGCAGAACGCCCGCACCGTGGTCTTTGCCGGCACGTTCACGGCCGGCGGCCTCGAGATCGCGGTGAACGACGGTCAGGTGCGCATCGTCAGCGAGGGCAAGGCGCGCAAATTCGTCACGCAGGTGCAGCAGAACACCTTCTCGGGTCCCTACGCGGTGGAGCGGTCGCAACCGGTCCTCTACGTGACCGAGCGCTGCGTGTTCCAGTTGACATCGGACGGTCTTGAACTGATCGAAGTCGCACCCGGCATCGATATCGAGCGGGATATCATCGCCCACATGGATTTCGCCCCCGTGGTGCGCAATCCCGTGCCGATGGATCCGCGCATCTTCCGCGACGAGCCGATGGAGCTGATCTCGGATCTGCTCAACCTCGATCTCAAGTCGCGTGTCAGCTACGATGGCGAGCGCAACATTCTCTTCATCAACTTGGAAGGCTGGTACTGCCGGGTGAAGGGCGACATGGACGAGCTGCGCATGACCATCGTCGAGGCCTGCCGCAAGGCCGGCCAGCGGGTCAACGCCGTAATCAACCACGACGGCTTCCGGCTCAACGAGAACCTTGTCGATGATTACGCCGGCATGGTCCAGTATCTGCAGGCGAACTACTACGCCACCACGACCCGGTACGCGACGAGTGCGTTCCTGCGCCTGAAGATGGAGGAGGCCCTGAACAACCGCGGGGTCGCACCACACGTCTTCGAGCGCAAGGAGGAGGCGCAGGCCTTCGTCAGCAGCACCGAGGACAAGAAGGCCCGGAAGCGGATCTCTCCGGCGGTCGCCTCGGCGGCCTGAGGAGAGTGCCGGCCGCAGGCGGCCGGCAGTTCGGGGCATTTGCCGCGCCGTCCCGGACGGGTCGGCGTGGCGGACCGTCCGGGACGGCATTCGGCGCGTCGTCGGTGGCTCTCGTGGGAGGGCCAAGCCCCGGCTCCCCGCGGTTATCGACAGATCACGCCTCCGCCGAGCCACACCCGCCATCCGCGGCGATAGTGTTTCCGGAGGATCTCCAGGCCGGAGACGCCCAAGCAGACTGGGGCTGATTCCGACGCATGCACGCGCCGTTTCTTCCCGTATAGGTTGGGCCGGCCCAGTTCCGTCCGGCCATGTCGGCGCACGCCTCGGGGAGGTCCGCTCCTGCACGCTCATCAGAACCTCGCCGTCGCGACGGCCGATGCCGGACGCGCCCAGCCCCCCTGGGCCGAGCGCGTCGCCGACCTCGCTCATGCGGCTCTGATCGAGGAACTGGAGACCTGGCCGAAGCCCGGCCTCGTCAGCCCGGTGGATTCCGGCAGCCACGACGACATGGATGCCGACACCCTCCACCGGAGCGCGGCGGCGATCCGGCCGTTCTTCGCCGAACTGGTCTCGGCGGGGAGCCGAGGGGCGGAGATGGCGGAACTCCGCGGGATCGGGCTGCGGGCCGAGGCCGCGATGATGCGGGCCACCGGCGGCGTCAACGCGCACCGCGGCGCCATCTTCTCCCTCGGTCTGATCTGTGCGGCGGCTGGCACGCCGGACACGGGGCGCGGATCCGCCGAGGCGCGGGCCGAACGCGTCGGGCATCTGTGGGGAGCGGCGATCGCCGGGGCCCCTGTCTCGCCGGTGAGCCATGGCGGACGGGCGGTGCGCCGCTTCGGAGTCGGCGGTGCCAGCGCCGAGGCGGCGGCCGGCTTCCCGACGATCCGAACGGTCGGCCTGCCGGCGCTGCGCGCCGGGCGCGCCTGCCGGCCGGGCGAGCCAGAGGCGGCGCGCGTGCACTGCTTCTTCGCGCTGCTGGCGGTGGTCGATGATACCAATCTCCTCCATCGCGGGGGACCCGACGGCCTCGGATGGGCGCAGGCGGCGGCGGCGGACTTTCTCGCGGATGGCGGAATCGCGGCGCCGGGCTGGCGGGACCGGGCGGCCGCGATCCACCGCGCCTTCGTGGCGACGCGCCTCAGCCCGGGTGGCTGCGCGGATCTCCTCGCCGCGACGCTTCTGCTCGACGCGCTCGCCGCCGCTGGTTGAGAGCGACGGTGCGAACCGATCCGCGCGGCCGCGTTCCACTGGCGGCATACGTCGGGGCACGCGCAGCCTTCATCCGGCCGGCCCATCACCCGGAGTTCCCTCGTTCGTGACCTGCTTCAGGATCGTCCTCCTCGCGCTCGCCGTGCTCTTCGTCCTGCCCGTGGCGGCATCGGCCGTGCTCTACGCGACGCGGGCGAATGGCGACTGGCGTCTCGCGGATCGGTCCAGCGTCGGTCTGCTGCCACGCGCGGATGCGCATCCCGGCGCCGTGCTGCGCATCTTCTCGGCGCGGACCGTGAGCTGGCGCGGCATCGTGGCCACGCATAGCTGGATCGTCATCAAGGACCGCGACGCCCCCGCCTTCAGCCGGTTCGACTACACGGCCTGGGGGCAGCCGATCTGGGTCGACCGGTTC
The DNA here is from genome assembly GCF_000333255.1 of Methylobacterium sp. B1. Taxonomy (NCBI): domain Bacteria; kingdom Pseudomonadati; phylum Pseudomonadota; class Alphaproteobacteria; order Hyphomicrobiales; family Methylobacteriaceae; genus Methylobacterium; species Methylobacterium sp. B1. The sequence continues at coordinate 15,784 of NZ_BACT01000111.1, forward strand.
GTGCCGGACGGGCGCTGGTTTGGAAATCCGCCGTCGGTCGTGTTCGCGGCGGACGGGCCGGAGGCGGAGGCGATGCTCCCGCGGATCCGCAGGGCTGTGTCCGAGTACCGCTACAGCCGGCCCGGCGACTATGTCGTCTGGCCCGGGCCCAACTCGAACACCTTCGTGGCCGCCGTGATGGCGGCGGTGCCGGAGATCCGCGCCAGCCTGCCGACGACGGCGATCGGCAAGGATTTCCCCTACGACGGGCGCTGGGCCGGCCTGACGCCCTCCCGGACCGGAATCCGCGTCAATCTCGGCGGCTATGCCGGAGTGACCCTCGGCTGGGTCGAGGGATTCGAGCTGAACCTGCTCGGAGGCGTCGCGGGGATCGACCTGCGGCGGCCTGGAATCAAGCTGCCGGCGGTGGGCCGGCTCGGCCTCTGAGCGGCGGATCCGGCCACCACCCTGGCAGGCGTGCGCGCAGTCGCGCACGCCGAACCAGTCCTACGGCGCGAGGTCGTGGACCGGCTCCTTCACCGGCGTGGCACTGCTGTTGAGCACGGTGCTACCGGTCGGGACCGGTTTCAGCACGGCCCGGTCGATCTGCGGCGGCGTCGGCAGCTGGAGCTGTGCGCTGGTCTCGGCCCATTCCTGGGCGACGCGCTCGGGATCGTCGTTGAGCCTCGTGCCGTAGCTGGGGACAATCGCCCGGATCTTGGCCTGCCATTCCGGCGTGGCGACTTTCTGGGCGAACACCTTCTCCAGCACCTGCAGCATGATCGGCGCCGCCGTCGAGGCCCCGGGCGAGGCCCCGAGCAGGGCCGCGATGCTGCCGTCCTTGGCGTTGACGATCTCCGTTCCGAGCTTCAGGACGCCGCCCTTGTTCGCGTCGCGCTTGATGATCTGGACGCGCTGGCCCGCCTGCCAGAGACGCCACTCCGCCTTTTTGGCGTTCGGGAGGTACGCGCGGAGCGCCGCGATCCGGTCGTCGTCCGACAGCATGAGCTGTCCGGCGAGGTACTCGACCAGCGGGAATTCGTCGACGCCGACCTTCATCATCGGCCAGATATTGCTGGTGGTGGTGGAGCTGAGGAGATCGAAATAGGAGCCTTCCTTCAGGAACTTGGTCGAGAAGGTCGCGAAGGGCCCGAACAGGATCACGCGCTTGCCGCCGAGCATGCGGGTGTCGAGATGGGGCACCGACATGGGCGGCGAGCCCACGGACGCCTTGCCGTAAGCCTTGGCGAGGTGGAGCGTGGCGACGTCGGGATTGTCGTTGATCAGGAACGAGCCGCCCACGGGGAAGCCGGCGTAATCGTCACCCTCCGGAATGCCGGATTTCTGCAGGAGGTGCAGGGCGCCGCCGCCTGCGCCGATGAAGACGAACTTGGCGTCGACCGTCCGGCGCGTGCCGTCCTTGAGGTTCTTCGAGGTCACACGCCACGAGCCGTCGGCATTCTTCGCGATGGTCTCGACTTCGGTCGAGAGCCGGAGCTTGAAGCTCGGCTGCTTCTGCAGATGGGCGACGTATTGACGGGTCACCTCACCCCACTCGCAGTCGGTGCCCAGCGGCGACCACGTCGCGGCGACCTTCTGCTTCGGATCGCGCCCCTCCATCATCAGGGGCACCCATTTGCGGAGCTGCTCCGGATCCTCCGAATACGCCATGCCGGCGAAGAGCGGGCTCGCCTTGAGAGCCTCCCAGCGCTTTTTCAGATACGCGATGTTGTCGTCGCCCCAGACGAAGCTCATGTGCGGCGTATAGTTGATGAAGGTGTGCGGATCCTTCATCACGCCGGTCCTGACCTGATGCGCCAGGAACTGACGGGTGACCTGGAAAGCTTCGTTGATCTCGACCGCCTTGGCGATCTCGATCTGTCCCGTCTTGTTCTCGGGCGTATAGTTCAGCTCCGCCAGGGCCGAGTGTCCGGTGCCGGCATTGTTCCAGCCGTTGGAGCTCTCCAGGGCGACCTGATCGAGCCGCTCGACCATCTGGATCGACCAATCCGGCTCCAGTGCATTCAACCAGATGCCGAGGGTCGCGCTCATGATCCCGCCGCCGATCAGCAGCACGTCGACGGTGCCGTCGGCACCGTCGGCCAGGACCGGCGAGCCCGGCAGCGCGGCCACGGCCAAGCCCGTCGCGGCCGTTCCGAGGATCTGACGCCGGCTGAGAGGCAGCGCGGCCGAGGCACGGCGGTTACGCAGGTCGTGAGTCTCGTCGTCGCCACGCATGGGCAGATCCCGCTTTTTGCGTACCGGACAGGCCCGATCGGCCGATCCGCGTACGGAAGACACTCGATACGACGAGCGAGAGTCCCGCTCGTCAGGCCTTCCGGATCGTTTCCCCGTTGCCGTGGCGGCGTGGCGGCGGTCTCGATCGACCCGACACGACGGTCCGGCGCGTGTCCGCAGCGGTGCGAAGTTCCGATGCCCGCGCAGATCGCGAGGCGACGGAACGTACCGATGCGACGCGCGTGTCTCCTGCCACTCGGACGCCCGATCCGGCCGGAGCCGTACTCTTCGGTCCAAGACCTCGAACGCGCACAGGCGCGATCACCGAGGGGGAGGAAAGACGCTGGCTGGCTTAGCTCAGCAGATTGATGTCGGCCTCTTAGAGGACGACGCTCGAAAGGACAATCGCTGCAGGGGTTGCATTCACCGTCTGCCTGTCAGGCCCGGATGCAAGCATCGAAGGTTGACGACCAACCGCGGTATGACAGGCCAGCACGATCGCGCGTCGCCGATAGACTGTCCGGGATCGTGCGTCCGGATCCGCGATCGACGTTATCGGATGGACTGGCAACGGCTGATGCTGCGCGACGGCCGGCGGTCGGTTCAGTTCGGCATGACGCGCCCTGGCGTCGTCAAGTCGGTTCAGTCGCCGTCGATCCGGGTGGCGCGTCGCAGGTCGGAGGCGACCCTTTCGGGCGCCTTGGCGGTCTGGACGTCGGTGACCCACCGGTCTCCCCCGATCCGGTGACAGACGGTACCGGCGACGAGGGTCTCCATGTGCGCGGTCCGAACGGGCCGGAGGATTCCAGCTTGCGGACGCTGCCCAGCGCATCGATGAGCGGGCCGGCCTCTCGGTCCGTGACCTTGGACGGCACGACCGGCCGGTTCAAGGCGCGAGGCGCGGCGCGCCGCCGGCTCAGGTCGCGGGGCGGGTTCAACCGCCGTTGCGGGCCATCCGGGTCGTGACCGTACCGGCGGCGAGGCTCGGAAGCGGATCCTGCGTGCCGCTGACCACGACGAGGCGCTGCACCTCGCCGCGCAGGAAGGCCTGAAGGAACCGCTCGTAGTCGCGGAACGACACGCAGCCGTTCGAATCACCGCGCGGCCCCAGCATGTAGGTGTGCGCCAGAAGGCCGACACGGCCATAGACCGCCTCGTTGCCGCCCACCGGCGTGAGCCGGATAGCCCGAACCCCGTGGAACGGCCGCTCGCGCTCGGTGAGATCGTAGGTTCCGGGCGGCGTCGGCCCGCGCATCCGCACATTGACGAGGCGGGGATCGTCCAGCCCCTCCCCGAGACCCGAATGGGCCTCAAGACGCTCGCCGTTCGGCAGCGTCACGGTCTTGGCGGCGATGTTGTAGACGGCCACTCCGCCCGTCGGGCTCGGCGCCGGGGACAGCGCCAGCGGCGGCGAGATCCGCCGTTGCGGCGCCACGTCCGCAGGCTTGCTCTCCAGAGCGGCGTAGGCGAGAGCCGGTCCGCGCTCGATGCCGAAGAGCTTCTCGAGGAAGGACCGCTCGTCGGTCTGGGGAGCGGGCTGCGCCACAGGCGGGACGTCGCGGCGCGCCATGCGCCGGTCGGACCGACGCGCGAAGCCGGTTCCGGCCGGCGCACGGAATTCGGGCGGCCGCGGAATCGGAAGCGGGACGACCATCGCGGCCTGCGGCGGCTCCGCGGCTTTCGGTTCGGTCTCGGCGCCGGGCTCCGGCACGGGTTCTGGTGTCAAAGCGGGCGGCGCGATCTGGGTCCAAGCCCAGCGCGACAGCTTTCCGCCGGCGGCTTCCCGCCACGGATCAGGCGATCCCACCGTTTCCGATTCGACGACGGTGGCCGCCGCCGTCTCAGCGGCATCCGATCTTTCGGTCGACGCCTCCGTTCGGGCGATCTCGATCTCGGCGGCCGGATCCGGGGCGCGGTGCAGGACGCTGCCTCCGAGGGCAGCGAGGGCTACCACGCCGGTGAGCACCGAAAGGGGCGCCAGCCAGGCGCCGCGCGCAGTCTGGGATTTGAGGCCGTCCAGCGGCACGGATTCGACAGCCATGCGGTTGCCCATGCTCCTCGTCGCGAGACGGGGCAGACCGGCGGCAGCCTTCCACCACAGGGTGAGGAATCGCCGCGGGCGGACCGGCCCCGCTCAAAGCGAAACAGCGGGGTCGGGCCGGCTTTTCTGCGGCGATGCGATGGTCGATCTTGGATCGATCGAGACCATTTTCAGGCGCACCGCCACCAGTGTTCGTGTCTCTAAGACACGGATCTATGTGCGATAGACTGCTAGTCGTTGTCGATTTGACGCCCGAGCAGCGCGATCGCCTTCTCGTAGACCGGGGCCGCGTTCCAGCCCTGGATCGCCGCGAAGTTCGGCTCGCCGGGCTGGTAGCCGGCGCCGGCCCGCCAGCCATGGGCCTTGAGGAAGTTCGCGGTCGACGACAGGGCCGCCCCGACATTGTTGAGGTCGCCGGTGCCGTAGGTGAGCACGTTCTTCGGCAGGAACTGCGTGTGGCCGACCTCGCCTTGCGCCGCGCCGCGGGTGCTCGGGGTGAGCAGGCCGCGATCGACGAGGGTCAGGCGGCGTAAAGCTGATCCGTGAAGTATTCGGAGCGGCCGCAATCATAGCGAGCGTCGCACCCGCCGAGAGCGTATTGACGTTGCCGCGCACGGCGCNGAAGCCCGTCTCCATGCCCCAGATCGCTAGGAGCGGTCCCGGCGGGACGCCGTAACGCTGCTCGATGGACTCGAAGAGGGCAGCGTTCTGCCGCTTCAGGGCGCGTCCGCGGGACACGATGGTCGGGCCGCCGCGCTTGGCGAGGAATTGCTCAAGCGACAGCTTGAAGCTGTGCTGTCCGCGATCCGCCGAGATCGTGGCGGTGGAATAGGTGGTGTTCTGCAATGCCGCGAGGCTGGCAGCGCTGGCCCGGCCGCGCGCCTCCTCGGCAAACTGCCGCTTCCACGCATCGAACCCGGCCGCTGTGTTGCCGCACTGCGCAGCCTGCACCTGCCCGGCGCTGAGGGCGATCCCGGCAAAGGCCGCGACCGCGATGGTCTGACGCCGCAAATTCTCGATCACGCGAAACACTCCTTCGGCGCGTCCTCGCGCCCTGTCCTGCTGGCGATACCGGGCCACATCTGGTCGATAAGAGGGCGAGAAGATGTCGAAGGGGCGACCTTCACCTTTCTCGCCCTCAAATCATTGCGCATCCGCGGATCTCCGACGAGAGCGCGGTGGCTGCGGGTTGGCGGCATCGTGAATGCCGCGTTTTCAGGCGTAGCCACCGCTTGAGAGGCGCGAGCCACGGTTCAAAGAACAGGCATTGGGCGGATCGCATTCCTGGCGTCGGTCGAAGATGTTCCGTCTGGATCATCGCTATTTTGCCAACGAAATTAGGATTGGCTCGCGCCGTTGATGATACTGTCACAACGCTGTCAAACGACGGACATAGCTTTGCCGGCGGAAAGACTTCTGCGGAGGGGCGGCGTGGGGTCGATGATTGTCGGTGTGGCTCGGCATGAACCAAGAGTCCGCCACCCGCATTTGCGCTCCTCCTGATCGGCCGATG
>NZ_BACT01000110.1:0-7184 GCF_000333255.1 Methylobacterium sp. B1
CGCCCAGGGCACGGGATTGCGCGGAGGGATGTCGAAGCTATGCGCCGTCCGAAGCCAAAACGCCACTCCCAACGCAGGGTGTCGACGGTGGGACGACTATCGGAGGGCGGCTGAGCGCGGGTTTCGCCAGTTCGGAGATCCGCGGCGGCTGCGTTGCGCATCCGGAACGCGCATCAAAAGGGCCCCGTGTCCGATTTTCGCGCGGACGGTCATCGCCGCTCTGCGATGAGGGGCGTCAGGCTCCCGGGACGACCGGCCTGCCCGTAAAGGCGCGCGAAGGCGCCGGACTCCTCACCCGCCGCCAAGCCGCGATCGCGCTGCGTCTGTCTTCGAAGGTCGACCGCAGGCGTGTTCCAGGCGCGCCCCGACGGTCCTCCCCGAAGCCGTGGAGCAGCACCGCGTCGGGACCGAAGACCCGATGCATCTCGGCACGCCAGAGACGGTCGGTGACCGCAAGCACGCGCTCGGTTTCTGCCAAGCGGTCGATATCCATGGCGGAGGTTCCCCGTTCACTGCCTGTCGCCGCACCGCCGGGCTGGCGACACGAGATCCCGCTCGAGGACCGGGGCAGCCCTGGAAGACGCGTCAGAGTGCTCTTGCGAGACCCGCCTCCAGGTTGAGGGCGCTGGCTGTCTGTTGAGCGAGGCGGACGCCCGTCGGCTCGACCACCGCATCCGCTTTCACGGCCTGGCGCACGACCGCAAGCGCCTCGTCCTCGGAGGTCGTGATCACGGCGTAGAACATCACCAAGGAACCGGATAGTTCCGCCTCGTCGGGGCGCGTCACCTTGAGGATATAGGCGGTCTGATTGGGCTCGATCATGGCCGCCTCGGGGGAATGGGCGCCGGCCGGGGGCATGAAACATCCTCACGTTTGAACATGTCGGGTTCGCAGCAGCGATCGATGATGGTTTAACTCCGGAAGCCGGTTCCCGTGCGGGAACACTCGCCGTGAGCCGACGGGCAGCCGAAGGCCGAGCGAGAGGATGCGCGCCTCTGCATCGCAAACTCCATCGCTCGTGCCGTCGCGACGGACGATCGGTACGGGCATGACAGAGCATCCGAGATGCCCTGCTCGAAACAATCGTCGCAGCCTTGCCGATCTTTGGAAGAAACGAGATCGGACGCCTAAGCTCTGCTCGCAGCAGATCGCGCGGCGCTCCGATGATCACACTGCGTGGCCGCCAGTCTCCCGCGGCTTGCGTCGCGGCAGGCGTGGCCGGGACGGATCATCGTCCCTGTCGGTCCTGAGAGTGGCGTTCGGCTCGCCGCGTCGATCCAGATCGCAGCAGCGTTCCCTCAGGGCGTTCTTCTCTGGCCCGATCGCCCCCCGCAGCGTTGCAGCACTCAACGGCCATGCGGAAGCCCGGTCGGGCCGGATGGATCAAGAGGCCGGAACGAGTTCGCCTTCCCGTGCCGCGCGCTCACCGCCGTCGGACCGTATCCGGTAGGTGGGTTCGCCGGAGCGGTCATCCGGCGTCAGCCGGACCACTTCGAACAGGCCGTCGACGATGCCCTTGTTGCCCGTATAGCTGGTCCCCAGCTGCCGCACGTGCTGGCCGATTTTGAACTTGTGAGACATGTTTCGTCCTCCAAAGAAGCGCTGAGCGGGGAGCGACCGGCTTACCGGCGGGCTCTGGCCTTACGAGCGGCGAAGCGCGCGTCGCGGGCGGCCTTCTGCTCAGCGGCGCGGGCCGTCTGCAAAGCCGCTGCCTCGGCCACCAACCGAATCCGGTCGGCTTCGGCCTGCGCGCTGGCAGCGAGACTCTCAGCCTCGCGTGCGGCTTCGTCGGCGAGGCGGGCGACCACACGCTCGGTGTTGCGTGCGGTCCGCGCCGCGACCACAGCTTGGCGGGCTGCCTGCCGGGCGCGAAGGGCCGGATCGTCGGCTGACGGGCGGGCCCGGAACCGGGCCAGGGTGTCCTGTCGCGACTTGGCGATCGCCGCCAGATGGTCAACAAGCTGACTTGCTTTGTATGGTCCCACGAATATTCCTTGTGCGCGCCAGAGCTAAGCTTTGGCTGCGAAATACAGATGAAGCCGCCCCCGGGGGAACGGCTTCGAGACGCGTCTTGGAAGACGGCGTGTGGCTCAGACGGCCTGGAGGCTGCCGGCGGACTGCTTGCCGCTGCGGCGATCGGTTTCCATTTCGTAGGAGACCTTCTGGCCTTCGGTCAGACCCTGCATGCCGGCACGCTCGACGGCGGAGATGTGCACGAACACGTCCTTGCCGCCGTCATCCGGCTGGATGAAGCCGAAGCCCTTGGTGTCGTTGAACCACTTAACGGTGCCGATGCTCATAGGTATTCCATATCGTTATAGGTAGTTAAATAGGTCGAGCGCACGCCATGCACGCGCTCGGTCGCGAATTTTCGAATATGGGAGAGATGCAGAGCGCTCGCCCTGTTGAGGCGATGCGGCCGAATATCTGGCCAAAAGTCGATTTATCATCTGTACGGCATCGGAGAGATAATCACAAGCACTAAGTCAAAATGCAGGATGTTTGACACGCGGCGCAGAAGATTTTGGCGGTGCAAATCAGCGGCGCGAAGCTAGGCGGCGGTTTCCATACCGACCGCGCCATGGATTCCCAATCCGGGTCCCCGGTTACCCGAACGAAGCTGCACGCTGCCTTCAGATCCTCACACTCGCCGCCCCAGCGGCCGCGGCTTGTTCCACGGAAGCACCGCCGCGCAGGGCCATGGCGATGGCCGTCGATATGGTGTCGATCGCCAGCGCGCGATCCTGACCATAATCGTAAGAGCTGTTTCTGTCGGAACTCAGCCTGGCATAGTAGCTGTCCGGAAAGCGCTCATCGATCCGCAGCTTGAGCATTCGCGTTGCTGCGTTGTAATCGCTTTCGAACTGTCGGGATTTTGTGGAATACCCGCCTTCGAAGGTGCCGGCTTCGCGCTCTTTGGACATCGTATTCGCCCTGCGACTCTGAGTTTCGCCAAGGAAAAGACCGATGATTTTGCTGGTCAACCAGCGCATGACGTGCATTCTGTCCTCCTGACTTAAGGGCCGTTGAGCGATGCTCGGTGCTGTCGCGCCGTCTCGCGGATCCGGGTATCCGGCCTCCTCGGTTCGACTGGCGCTTGAAGAGCAGTCCTGAATGGCCGCGCATGCGACCGTCTGCGGATAGATCAGTGCCTGTTCTAGGCCGAAGCCATCGGTAAAAGGCTCTCGATGCGAAGCTTCAGCCGCGTCGCCCGGATCGCGTCCAAGGTGCGCCGATGCGCATCTGCGGCAATACCTTCGGCTTCGAGGTCCGTGAGCTGATCGATCAGCCACCCACGCTCCTGAAGACCAGGCAGCTGCGATGAACGTGCAACCATCCTGATCAATCTTTGCATCACCGGGCAAGGCGGTGCTGAGTACGGCTCGACCACGATTGTCATCTCCCGATTTCCGCCATCGTGTCAGCCACGACCGCGGGGCTCGGCGAGGCCCACAATCGACGGAGCCGCCCTGTTGACGGTCACCGGCGGCTCTTCCGCTTTCTTTGACTCGCTGGGCCCGCGGCTCGATTCGGTTGCCATGATCGCGCTCCGCGTCACGTTCGGAGGCAGAATAGGACCGGCTCCGGGATCTGTCGGACGGCCGGATGGCAAGCGGTCGAATCTCCGTTGGGCTGTCATGCGCGCCGTACCCGGTATAGGAACGAAGCGTCAGCACCCCACGCTCGGATGCAGGCCGATGCAGCCGATAGGCTTGGCGCACCTGATGAGAGCGGAACCGTCCTGAAACTGACGGGATGTTTGCCAAGCACGCCTGTCCATTGCAGGCGGGGGCGCAGGCCCTCAGTCACCGGCGCCTGGATCAGTCGATCCGATGATGGTCTCACTCTGCGCCTTCGAGCGCGATAAAGATAGTCCTCTGGCGTCGGGGCATCCGCTGCCCATGCAGCGGCCCTGCAGTCGCCTCTCCCTCGGCCCGGTCCGAATTACCGGTATTGCGTCGGGGCGCTTCTGACCGCGTACGCCCGCAGTGGCTGCCGCGGCGTCAGCCGACGGGGTCCGCATCGAGCGATACGCGCAGGCGCATCCGCACCACGCCCATCTCGTCGCGGACAGCCGCCATGTAGTCCTGCCGGCCGGGCGCATCGGAGAATCCCTGCGCGATACGTGTCATGATCTTCACAGCCTGAGACCGGGCGGCCTCAAGGCTCGGCAGGTCGTAGCCGTCTCTGTCGCGGACGATGTCGGTTCCGTCGTGCAGATCGATGAAATAACGCGGCATAGGCGGCTCGGCGAGGCTGATCCGTCCGCCACGCTAAGCCGTTTCCGCACTTGTCCGCTTACCCCTTTTCGGTAGCTTGCCCGGACCGCGGCGCCACACGCGTCGGTCGCGCCCTTCGGTCCGGGCAACAGGTCGAACGGGCGCCCCTAGCGAAAGTCGCCCGGCGTCAGGCCGTGACGCGCCATCTTGTCGTAAAGCGTCTTGCGGGGCAGTCCGAGCGCCTCGGCGGCGGCCCGGACATCGCCGCCGGCCATGATCAACTCGTCGCGGATCAACTGCCGCTCGAAACGATCCACCTGATCGGTGAGGCTGCCGGCCGCCGCCTCAGTGGCGGATTGCGGCACGGCTCCGAGCCCGAGGGCGCAACGCTCGGCGAAATGGCCGAGTTCGCGGACATTGCCCGGCCAGGGGTGACGGCGCAGATGATCGCGGATGGACGGCGTGACCGGCGGCACCGGCCGTCCGAACCGCTCGGCGGCGCGGCGCAGGAAGTGCTGGAAGAGCAGCATCACGTCCTCGCCCCGGTCGCGCAGGGGCGGGATCGCGATCGTGATGACGTTGAGGCGGTGATAGAGGTCGTCCCGGAAGGTGCCCTGAGCGGCCGCCTGCCCGAGATCGACCTTCGTGGCAGCGACGACCCGCATGTCGACCGGCCGCACCTCGTTCGTGCCCAGCGGTTCCACGGTGCGCTCCTGAAGCACCCGAAGCAGCTTGACCTGCAGCGGCAGCGGCATGCTCTCGATCTCGTCGAGGAAGAGCGTTCCGCCCTGTGCGTGCTCGATCCGACCGATCCGGCGCTTCAGCGCCCCGGTGAAGGCCCCGGCCTCGTGGCCGAACAATTCGCTCTCGACGACGCTGTCCGGCAACGCCCCGCAATTCATCGCCACGAGATTCCGCCCGGAGCGCCGGCTCCAGCGGTGCAGGGCGCTCGCCACCACCTCCTTGCCCGATCCCGTCTCACCGAAGACGAGCACATCGACATCGGCCTGCGCCACCTCGCGCACGAGGGCGCGCAGGTTCGCGATCTCCGGAGAGATCCCGAGGAACGCCGGATCCTCCTCGATCGCCGCGTCGAGCCGTGCCCGCAGCGCCCGATTCTCCATCACGAGCCGCCGCCGCTCCAGCGCCCGGCGCACGGAGGCGACGAGCGCTTCCGCGGGATAGGGCTTGGCCAGGAAGTCGTAGGCGCCGCCCTGCATGGCGGCCACAGCCATGCGGATGTCGCCGTGGCCGGTGATCAGGATGACAGGCAGGTCCGGATCCACCCGGCGCAGGCGCGCCAGCAGGCCGACGCCGTCGAGTCCGGGCAGCCGCACGTCGGTGACCACCACGCCGGGTGGCGCGGCCAGGATCGCCGCCAGAGCCGCCTCTGCGGCGGCGAAGGCCTCGACGGCAAATCCCTCCAGTTCCAGGCTTTGGCAATTGGCCCGGCGAACCTCCGCCTCGTCGTCGATGAAGACGACGCGCTCGGTCGCCGCCTCCGCGTCCGCCGATCCGCTCACGGTGTTGCTCCCAAGGGCTTGTCCACGCCCGGCCTCTTCTCCGTCGCCCGGAGCAGCTCCATCCGGAAGACCGTGCCGGCGTCCGCGCCGCCCGCCAGGATCAGGTTGCCGCCGCAATCCTCCACGATCCCACGGGCGATGGCGAGACCCAGACCGAGGCCATCCGCCTTGGTCGTGAAGAACGCGTCGAAGACCTGGCTGCGTAGGGCGTCGGGAATGCCGGGCCCGGTATCGGCCACTTCGACCGCGATGCGCTCGCCACCGTCGGAGCGAAGGTGCAGTCCGACGCGGGCGTCCGGTCGGCCCGCCACCGCGTCGAGGGCGTTCTGGAGCAGATTGACCAGAACCTGCTCCAGCCGCGGACCGTCTCCGAGCACGCGCAGATCCGGGTCGGGCAGGTCTGCCGCGAGCGGGACGTCGAGGGCCGCCGCGCGCGCAGTCACGAGTTCCAAGGCGTTTGCCACCACGTCGCGCAGCGCCACCGGCTCGCGTCGCGGCGAGGCGCGGCGGGCGAAGCCCTTGAGCTGCCGGGTGAGGCCCGCGATGCGGTCGGTGAGCCGGCCGATGGCGGCCGCATTCTCGGCCGCGTCGTCGGATCGCCCGCGGCGGATGAGGATCGCGGTGTTGTCGGCGTAGGAGCGGATCGCCGCCAACGGCTGGTTGATCTCGTGCGCCATGCTGGCCGCGAACTGGCCCAGGGCCGCCAGCCGGCCGGCCTGCGCCAATTCGCGGCCGAGGCGCTCGCGTTCGGCCTCGCCGCGCTGCCGCTCCGCGATCTCGGCGCGCAACTGCGCGTTGGTCTCGCGCAGCGCGCGTGTCCGCGCCTCGACCCGGGTTTCAAGCTCCGCCCGGCGCGCAGCGGCCTCCGACAGCCGCATCCGCGTCCGGCGGCCGCGGTCGGCCAGGGCGAAGAGCCCATATCCGACGAGCGCCGTGGCCAGCGCCGCGATGATCCAGGCCTGAAGCCGCTCGCGCTCGACGGCGGTGCCGACCGGTGTCAGCGTATGCAACCGCCAGTCCGTCCCGGGCACGGTGGCCTGCGATAGGATCGCGGTCCAGGCCGGCAGTGCCCCCCGGGCGACGCGGACGGCGTCCGGCTTGCCGGCGATCGGATGCAGCGGCAGCCGCTTGAGGGACGCCGCCCCGAATTCCTGCCCTGCCTCGATCCGGGCACGCTCGGCGGCATCGATGGCGTCGAGGGTATCGAAGCGCCACCCCGGCTCGCTGGTGACGAGGACGATGCCCCGGGCATCGGTGACGAAGGTCACCTCGTGGGCAGCGCGCCACGCCGCCTCGACCGCGTCGAACTCCACCTTCACCACGACGACCCCGGCGCCAGTGTCGACGCGCCGCGCGAGGTACAGGCCGGGCCGGCTGCTGACCGTGCCGAGGGCGAATTGCGATCCGGCGCCGCGGGCAGGGCCTGCTTGAAATAGGGACG
>NZ_BACT01000109.1:0-2425 GCF_000333255.1 Methylobacterium sp. B1
ACGAGGACGGCCAGCAGCATGCCCAGCGGCGAGCCGAATTGCGGCCAGCTCCCGGCCAGGCCGCGCCGCTTGTTGAACTGACCCCACTCGGTCGCGACCGCGATGGCCCCGCCCCACTCGCCGCCGACCCCGACGCCCTGCAGGATCCGCAGGGTGGTCAGGGCGACGGCCCCCCAGATGCCGATCGAGTCGTAGGTCGGGATCAGGCCGATGAGGACGGTGCTCACCCCCATCAGCATCAGCGTGACCACGAGCGTGGCCTTGCGGCCGATCCGGTCGCCGAAATGTCCGAAGATCGCCGCCCCGAAGGGACGGGCCACGAAGCCGAGGAAGAAGGTCGAGAAAGAGAGGAGCGTCGCGGCGAACGGGTCATGCGACGGGAAGTAGAGCTTCCCGAAGACGAGCGCGGCGACGAGACCGTAGAGGTAGAAGTCGTACCACTCGATCATCGTGCCGATCGTGGCGGCGATCACGGCGCGACGCGCGTGCTTCGCCTGACCCGGATCCAATCCGGGCCGGCTGTCTTCTGCAGAGGCCATCGTTTCCACCCTCGTGTTGGCGTCTTGAGCGATTGCGCTCTCTTCTTCTTGGTGCAGATCCTTTTGGGGCCACGCTGCTCTCCGGCCGGTTCCCGTCGGCGTCACGGGCCGGCTGCGTCGGGAGAGGATCGGGTCGCCGTCAGGCGTAGTGCAGGGCCATGTCCTCCAGACGGCAGAAGCGACCCTCGTGGTAGAGGAGCGGAGACTTGCTCGCGACCGCGCAGGTCACGATGCGCCCGATGAAGATCGTATGCGTGCCGAAATCCGTCTCCTGCACGACGGCGCATTCGAGCGTCGCGTCGGCGTCGCGGATCAGGGGACAGCCGGTCTGGCCGATCCGATGGTCGATGTCGGCGAACGGATCCGGCTTCTTGGCGGCGAAGTGCCCGGCCAGCTCCTCCTGATCGCTCGACAACACGTTAACGGCGAAGGTGCCGGATCGACTGATCACCGGATGCGAGCGGTTCGACTTGTTGACGATGACGAGCAGGCTCGGCGGATCGGCCGAGACGCTGCAGACGGCGGTAGCGGTCATGCCGTTCATCACAGCCCCGTCGGCAGAGGTGATGACGTTCACGGAGGCCGCGAACCGCCGCATCACCGACTTGAACTGATCTCCCGATATGCTCTGGGACGGGATCATCACAACACATCCTTCCTGCGATCACGGCGCGCGCAGCATTCGGCCGGTCCCGCAATCCACGCGACAGGCCGGGCAAGCGATGGAGCGGTTGCTCTGACCGGCGATCATCTCGACGAACGACACGATAGCGCTGGCAGCACACGAAAAAAGCGAATTATTCCGCAGGCAAACGTTCGAAAATGTCGAACCGTCGTGTCATCGTTGACGCCCGATCGATATTTTGCAGGACTGGGATCAGGTTGCTAGGCCTGATCCGGCCCGTCCCGCGCGCCTCCAGATTGGCGGGCTCTCTCCCCGTAGATCCCGAAGAGACTACACGGTCATCAAGGCTGCTCGGTCGTGAACATCAAACAGCTCGAGACCTTCCTCGAGATCGCGCGGTGCGGAAGCTTTACGGCCGCCGCGGACCGTCTGAACGCGACGCCGTCGACGATCTCGGCCCGGATCCAGGACCTGGAGCTGGATCTCGGCGTCTCCCTCTTCGACCGCTCGCAGCGGCGGGTCCGGCTGACCGCCAAAGGCCGGGAGCTGCAGGTCTATGCCGAGCGCGCCATCGCAGCCTGCGCTGAAATTCGGACGCGGGTCGGCAGCGGCGACGCCCTGTCCGGCCTCGTCCGGCTCGGCGTGGCCGAACTGGTCGCGGTGACGTGGCTCCCGCATTTCGTGGACCTCATCCATCGATCCTATCCGCGCCTGACCCTGGAATTGCAGGTCGCCCTGACGGCCGATCTCCAGACCCTGATGGCGAATGGCGAGATCGACATGGCGCTGATGCCGGGCACGCGCTTCGACCCGCACCTCGCCACGCGCTCCCTCGGACAGGTGCGCTTCGCCTGGATGGCGGGCCGCGGCCTCGATCTTCCGAACCGCAGAATCGAGCCTGCGGACTTCCGGGCGATCCGCATCCTGTCGCTCGGCAAGAACAGCTTCCATCATCGAACCGTGGAGCATTGGCTCAACGAACGGGGCGACGCGCCGCGCGTCGTCGATCTCTGCAACAGCATGGGCGCCGTCGCCTCCCTGACGCAGGCCGGCGTGGGCGTCAGCCTTCTCCCGATCCAATGCTACCGGGCCGAGATCGCATCCGGTGCCCTGCGAGTTTTGGAGACCTGCCCGGAGGGGCCGCTGGTGGAATTCTTCGCCGTCTACGCGGCGGACGCGACAACGACCATTCCGCGCCTGCTCACCGACCTCGCGGCGGCGTCGAGCACGTTCGAGGACGCTCTTGGCTAAATGCGCAGCT
>NZ_BACT01000108.1:0-12152 GCF_000333255.1 Methylobacterium sp. B1
GCAGATCCGGCCGGCCGCTACACGCCGATATCGGCCGCGCAGCCGAAGATGTCGGCGCTCTGGACGCAGATCTTACAAAGTCGTGGCGAGGACTGTGTTGCGAGCAGATCCGTCGCAGAAATCGCGCGTGAAATTCATCGCCTTCGGTTGTCGGCCGGATCAGCCGACCCCGAGGCCGCGGATGAGCAGGACGGCGATGGCCAGGAGCACGAGGAGCGAGGCGGTAACCCCGAGCGTCACCCGGCCGCCGACCTGGGCCAGGATGCGCACATCGACGCCCAGGCCCAAGGCGGCCATCGAGACGATCGTGAGGAAGCCGGCGATCCGTGAGAGCGGCTGCAGCCAGTCCTCCGGGATGAAGCCGAGCGCACGCAGCGTGGCGAGCGCCAGGAAGCCCAGGATGAACCAGGGCACCAGCTTGAAGAAGCCGAGCCGGCCCGGAGCACCGGCCTTTGCCCCCTCCGCGGGCATGCGCGGCGCGATCAGCGACAGGACCACCACGACGGGTCCGAGCATCAGCACCCGCACCAGCTTGACCAGCGTGCCCACCTGCGTCGCGAGCGCGCCCACCGGCACGGTCGCGGCCAGCACCTGTGGGACTGCGTAGACCGTAAGCCCCGCCAGCACGCCGTACTGATGTTCACCGAATCCGGCGAGCGGTACGAACAGCGGCAAGCCGAGCACCATCAGGACGCCCAGCACGGCCGTGAACGCGATGGCGGCTGCCACGTCCCGGCTGTCGGCGCCGATGACGGGCGCCACCGCGGCGATGGCCGAGTTCCCGCAGATGGCATTGCCGCAGGCGATCAGCAGCGCCATGCGCACCGGCAGGCCCAGAGCGCGGCAGATGGCGCAACTCACCAGGATGGTGAGCGCCACTGCGCCGACGATGCCGGCCAAAAGCGCCGGGCCCGACGCAACGATGGCCCCGAGACTCACCGAGGCTCCGAGCAGGACGACGGCCACCTCCAGCACCTGCTTGGCCGAGAAGGCGATTCCGGCCTTGAAGCGCGCTCCCGGCACCCAGGCGGTGCGCAGGGCCGTCCCGAGCAGGATGGCGAGCACCAGGGCCTCGACATAGGGGTGGCCGGTCAGGTGCTCCTCGCCGGCCTGCAGCGCCTGCGCCATGACGGTCAGGATGAGGCACAGGAAAAGCCCCGGCATCAGCCGGCCCGCTGCACCGGCCTGAAAGGATCTGCCGGCTCGGACCGCGGGCACACTGTCTGGTGCGACGCGATTGGCCATCCTGGCGGTCATGGCATCACCTTCCTGTCCGGCTCTCTAATGGTTGCGCCGAGACATGCGGCGCTGGCCTTGGCCTGCCGCCCCTCGATCATCGCCTGGTCGACCACCTGCTTGAGCGGCATGCCGATCCACCCTGCGCAGCCCGTCGCGCGCGCGTCGGATCCGGCAAACGGCGTCACCCGTTGCGGCAGGCGCAGGGGCATCTGCCGGAGCGGGCGCTTGCCCAGATACGCCACCCGCGGACGCTGCCCGGTGCCGAAGGTCGGCGACGCGGAGTAGGCCGCCCCGCTGCGAAGCGGCGCGACGACCCGGCCGCCCGCGCCGAGGGCCGACGTCGTCAAACGACTTCGCCTGCCCATCACGGTTCGCATCCCTCCCGGGGGCGCACCGTTCCGATCCGCGCTCAGGCCGGCGTGACGGCCGCCGTCCCGCGTCGCGCGATGTCGGCGTTGCGATAGAGCGTCAGCGTACCCACGATCGAGAACAGCGCCGCGCAGGCGAGCCAGAGGCCCGGCATGGCACGGTTCCCCGTTTCGTGGATCAGATAGGTACAGACCGCCGGTGTGAATCCGCCGAAGATCGCCTGCGCGAGACTGTAGGCCAGCGAGAAGCCGGTGGCGCGCACCTCGGCCGGCATGATCTCGGTCAACGTGACGACCATCACGCCCTGATAGCCACCGTAGAGGAACGACATCCACATCAGGGCGGCCAGAAGCCGGCCGAAGGACGGGTCCGACACGAGCCACGCCATAACCGGGTAGGCCGTGAGGCCGATCAGCACCGAGAAGGTCAGCAGCACCGGCAGGCGTCCCACGCGGTCCGACACCGCCCCCATGACGGGAACCCAGATGAAATTCGCGATGCCGACGCAGACGGTGACGACGAAGCTGTCATGGGCGCTCAAGCCGAGCACCTGACGCGCATAGGTCGGTGTATAAGCCGTGATCATGTAGAAGAATACGCTCGTCAGCGTGACGAGCAGCACGGCCCTGAGAACGATGGCCCAGTTCTGGAGGAGAGACCGGTAAATCTCGCCGAGTGTCGCGCGGCGATGCTTGGCCCGCTGCGCGAAATCGGCGCTCTCCTGCATCGAGCGCCGGATCCAGAACAGGACCGGAATGATCAGGCAGCCGATCAGGAACGGGATGCGCCAGCCCCAGGCGAGCATCTGCTCCTCGGAGAGGAAACCGCGCAGGGACACGCCGATGATGGCGGCGAAGACCACGGCGACCTGCTGGCTGGCCGATTGCCAGCTCACGTAGAAGCCACGGTTGCCCGGCGTGGCGATCTCGGACAGGTAGACCGACACGCCGCCCGATTCCGCGCCAGCGGAGAAACCTTGCAGCAGGCGGCCGATCAGGACGAGAATGGGCGCGGCGATGCCGATCGAGGCGTAGGTCGGCGTGAAGGCGATCAGGGCGACGCCGATCGACATGATGGCGAGGCTCATGACCAAGCCGGCCCGTCGGCCGTGCCGGTCGATATAGGCGCCCAGCACGATGGCGCCGAGCGGGCGCATCAGGAAACCGATCCCGAAGGTGGCCAGCGACAGCATCAACGAGACGTACTCGTTGTCGTTGGGAAAGACCGCTTTCGCCACGGCAGCCGCATAGAAGCCGTAGACCATGAAATCGTACATCTCGAGGAAGTTGCCGCTGACGACGCGGAAGACATCCTTCTTGGAAGGTGGGCGTTGGGCCGAGGCGTCCATGGTTTCTCTCCCGTCAGCGGAGCGGTCACTTCCGCAGAAGTCTACCGCTGGTTCGAGAAGCGACGCAGGTTGTTCTATTATTTAGAACGCCGTCTCATAATCTATTAGGCTATGAAGGTCGTTGGCCGCCGTCAACGTCGAATCTGTCGCTCGTGCGATCATCGGACCGACTGTTCGGGGGCAAGCACTTACATTCCGCAGCAATCCGGAAGCACGCCCTTGACGGGTCCGGATGCGAGGCGATAGCGTTTAGCAGAACGCTGTATCAGATATTAGAACGATGGACAGCACACTCCTCAAAGGACTGACGCTTCTGGAGCACCTCGCCGGAAGCGAGGCGCCCCGTGGCGTCAGCGAACTGGCGCGCGCCCTGAACCTCACGAAGAGCAATGTGCACCGCACGCTGCAGACCCTGGTGGCCGCCGGCTACGTGCACGCCAACCCGGGCGGCACCTACGCCTGCACCCTGAAGCTGTTCGAACTCGCCAGCCCGGTGGTGGCGCGGATCGACGTCCGGCAGGTCGCGGAGCCCTTCATGCGGGTCCTGGCCGAGCAGACGCAGGAGACGATCCACCTGTCGCTGCTCGACAGGGCTGACGTCATCTACCTGCACAAGATCGAGAGCCCGCAGCCGGTCCGCGCCTACTCGTCGATCGGTGGCCGCGCCCCGGCCTACTGCGTGGCCTCCGGCAAGGCGCTGCTGGCTTACCAGGAAGAGGCGCTGGCCCATCTGCCGGAGGCGCTCCCGCTTCACACGCCGCGCACGATCCCGACGCTGGACCTCCTGCGGCGGGAGCTGGAACAGGTCCGGATCCAGGGCTTTGCGGTCAATCGCGGGGAGTGGCGCGAAGGCGTCTGCGGGCTCGCCGCCATCGTTCACGATGCCATGGGCCGTCCCGTGGCCGCGATCGGCATCTCCGGTCCGGCCGACCGCCTGAACCCGACGGCTCTGCGCCGCTTCAGCGACGTCGTTGTCGACGCGGCGCGCAGCCTGTCGCGTGCCCTCGGCTACAACCCCATCACCGTCTCATCCCATCCGGCGCCGCGCCACGCCCGAGGCCTCGCGCCCGAGCCTGCGTCGGCGACGGTTGTCTGATCGAGGAGTAGGCCCGTGCGACCGCTGTCCGGTATCCGCGTGATCGAGTTCTGCAGTGTTGCGGCCGGGCCATTCTGCGCCATGCTGCTCGCCGACATGGGGGCCGACGTCGTCAAGGTCGAGAACCCGGACGGCGGCGACACGATGCGGGCTTGGCCACCCCTCAACGAGGGCTTCAGCGAGAACTTCGCCTCGCTGAACCGCAACAAGCGCTCCGTGACGCTGGACCTCAAGGATCCGGCCGACAAGGCGCGGGCCCTTGAGCTCATTTCCTCCGCCGACGTGGTGCTGGAGAATAACCGCCCCGGCGTGATGAAGCGGCTCGGCCTCGATTACACCAGCGTCAGCGCCGGGCGGCCGAGCCTCGTCTACTGCTCGATCTCGGCTTTCGGCCAGGAGGGACCGCGCTCGTCCGAGGCCGGGTTCGACCTGACGCTCCAGGCGATGAGCGGCGTGATGAGCGTCACGGGCGAGCCCGGTGCGCCGCCGGTGAAGTGCGGCGTGCCGATCTCGGATTTCGGCACCGGGCTCTACGCGGCCTACGCGATCGCGGCGGCGCTGCTCCAGGTGCGGGCGGGCGGCACCGGCGTGCACATCGACGCCTCGATGTTCGGGGCCTCCCTGGCGATGGCAGCCCTCCAGACCAGCGAGTATTTCGGCAGCGGCCGCGACCCGAAGCGGCTGGGCTCGGCCCACCCGCGCAACGCGCCCTATCAGGCCTTCCGCGCCAAGGACGGCTACTTCGCCATGGCGGCGGGCAACAACGCCCTTTACCGCGCCGCCTGCGCGGCGATCGGGCGGAGCGATCTCGCCGAGGACCCGCGCTTTGCCACCACCGCCCTGCGGGCGCAGAACCAGAAGGACCTCCTCGGGATCCTAGAGCGCGACTTCGCCGACCGCACCTGCGCCGACCTGCTCGCCCGGTTCCGCGCCGCGGGCGTGCCCTGCGCGCCGATCAACGGCTACGCCGACGCGCTCGCCGATCCGCAGGTCGAGCACATGGGCTGGGTCCAGCCGCTCACCCTGCCGTCCGGGTCCGAGACACGCACCTTCGTGTCGCCGCTGAAATTCTCCGGCGAGGGCTTCCCGATCTACCGGGAGCCGCCGGCGCTCGGCCAGCACAACGCCGAGCTGTTCGGCGACGGCGCACCGGCCCGCGCCCGCACGGCTTAAGGGCGGCGTTATGGACGAACTCCTGAAGGCGCGCAGCGGCGAGACGCTGACCCTGACGCTCAATCGCCCCGACAAGATGAACGCCCTGTCGGCCGCCCTGGTCGATGCGCTCCTCGACGCCGTGGGAGAGGCGGCCGGCGACGGGACCCGGCTCCTCGTGCTCAAGGGAGCGGGCCGGAACTTCAGCGCCGGATTCGATTTCGGCGGCTACGAGGATCAGTCGGAGGGCGACCTGCTGCTCCGCTTCGTGCGGATCGAGATGCTTCTCCAGGCGCTCGCCCACGCGCCCTTCGACACCCTGGCGCTGGCGCACGGGCGGAATTTCGGCGCCGGGGTCGATGTGGTCTGCGCCTGCGGCCGGCGGGTCGGCGATCCGGCCGCCAC
This sequence comes from Methylobacterium sp. B1, assembly GCF_000333255.1. Taxonomy (NCBI): domain Bacteria; kingdom Pseudomonadati; phylum Pseudomonadota; class Alphaproteobacteria; order Hyphomicrobiales; family Methylobacteriaceae; genus Methylobacterium; species Methylobacterium sp. B1. Next base: position 5,610 of record NZ_BACT01000108.1, read on the forward strand.
CTTCCGCATGCCGGGTCTGTCTTTCGGGCTGGTGCTCGGCACGCGGCGCTACGCTGATCGCGTCGGGGGCTCCAAGGCCCGGCTCGTTCTGCAGGAGGGCCGGGTGTTCGATGCCCCGGAGGCCCTGTCCGATGGTTTCCTCACCGCTATCGCGGCGACCGAGTCCTGGTCCGACACCGTCGCGGCCGCGTCGGAGGCGGCGACGCGGCTGTCCCCCTGGGCCGGCGCTGCCCTCAACCGCGCTGCCGCCCGCGACACCCGCGCGGACGACCTCGCCGATCTCGTCGCCTCGGCCGCGCGCCCGGGTCTCAAGGACCGCATCCGCGCCTACCGCGCGGCCTGACACGTTTCCGACCGGAGGACGCCCCGTGAGCGCCGGACCTCAGAAAATCATCCCCCTCGCGGATCTCGCCGCCCGGGTGCCGGACGGAAGCTCCCTCGCGCTGGGCGGCAGCTTCCTGCATCGCGGCCCCTTCGCGTTCGTGCGCGAGCTGATCCGTCAGGGACGTCGCGACCTCGAGGTCGTCAAGCAATCGCCGGGCTACGACATCGACATCCTGTGCCGCGCCGGCGCCCTGTCCCGGGCCAGGGCCGGCATCGTCGCCATGGAGGGCAATTTCGGCCTTGCCCCCTGGTACCGCCGCGCAATCGAATCCGGCGCCGTCCGCCTGGAGGAGCATGCCTGCGCCAGCCTGACCGCGGGCCTGCGGGCGGCGGCCTTCGGCGTGCCGTTCATGCCCTGCGGCGGCATCCACGGCTCGGACTTGGCCGCCCTGAACGGCTGGAAGACGATCCAGGATCCCTATGGCAGCGGCGAGGCGGTCTACGCCATCCCGCGGATCCAGCCGGACTTCGCGGTGATCCAGGCCAACGAGGTCAGCGAGTCGGGAGACGTGCGCGTCTTCGGGACTTCCCACTGGGACCGGATCATGAGCCGCTCGGCCAAGCGCGTGCTCGTGGTGGCTGAGCGGATCGCGCCGGACGCCTCCTTCCGCGACCAGCCCGAACTGACGCTGGTTCCCCACTTCCTCGTCGAGGCGGTGAGCATCGTGCCGAACGGGGCGTGGCCCGGTTCGCTCTGGCCGGATTACGCGATCGATTACCCGGCCGTGGAGGCCTACATGACCGACGCCCCGGGCGTGCTCGCCGACCACCTCGCCGCCGGTCCCGAAGCGCGGGAGGTCGCCCATGTCTGAGGCGGCGTCCAACGTGACCGGGACTTGGTCGGGCTTCTCCTACATCGTCACGAACCTCGCCCGGTTCGTGCGGCCGAACGAGATCACCTTCAGCGGCGTGAACTCGGCCCTGCCGATGCTGGCCTGTCTCCTGGCCAAGCAGGCCTATCCCTTCGCGTTCACCTACATCAACGTCGCCGGTGGGGTCGATCCGAACCCGTCGGAGGTGCCGATCTCCTCCTCCGACCCCGTGCTCGCCGAGGGCTCGCGGGCGATCTTCGCCAACGAGGATTTCTACGATCTCTGCACCCGCGGCCTGATGGACCTGTGCTTCCTGGGCGCCGCCCAGGTCGATGGCCTTGGCCGCACGAACGTCTCCTGCATCGGCGACTGGCACGCCCCGCGGGTGCGGTTGCCGGGCGGCGGTGGGGGGGCCGTGATGCTGCCCACCGCCCGCCGGGCGGTCACATGGCGCACGGAGCATTCCCGGCGCACCCTGGTGGAGACCCTCGACTTCGTCACCGCGGCCGGCGGCATGCACGGCGTGGTCACGCCGATCGCCGTCTTCACGAAGCGCGAGGGCCGGCTCGCGCTGGCCTCCTGGCATCCGGAGGCGAGCCTCGACGAGGTCCGCGACCGTACCGGCTTCGCCTTCTCGGCGGAGGATGCCGGGCCGACGCCGCCGCCGACCCCGGAGGAGCGGGCGGCGCTGGCTTCCCTCGACCCGGCGGGCCGTTTCGCGGTCGATGCGGGCATCCGCCTGCGCTGAAGCGCGGGACAGACCAAGGGAAGAGGAGATCGCCGCCATGCCGGACTCGCTCAGCGCGCGGCTGCGCGCGGCCATCGCGCATCACGCCGAGGCGGGCCGCACGGCCCTCGCGGCCCCGGACCCCATCACCTACGCCGATCTCGGGGCACGCATCGACGCCGCCGCGGGGGCGGTCCGGGACTGGGGCGTCGAGAAAGGCGACCGGGTCGGGCTGATCGCACCCAAGAGCGCGGCGGCCATCGCGACCTATTTCGGGGCCCTGCAGGCCGGCGCCTGCGTCTGCTTCCTCGAGCCCGGGCTCGCGCCGGAGGTTGTGGCCGAACAGGCGGCTCTTGTCGGCATGCGGCACCTCATCGTCGCGGAGGCCTACGCGGCGCAGGGGACCGGGCATGCCCTGGCCGGCCTGGACGTCCGGGCGCTTGACGGTTTCAGCCGCGGGGCAGCCTTCGCGGCCGAGATCGGCCCGCGGGACGAAGCCATGCTGCTTTTCACCTCGGGGAGCACCGGGCGGCCGAAGGGCGTGCTGCTGCGCCACGAAGGGCTCATCTGCAACGCCACAGGCGTGCTCCGCCACACGGGGACGGGGCCCGAAGACCGGCTTCTCCACGTCATGCCGCTCCACCACACGAACGGCGTCAACAATCAGCTGATCGTGCCGCTGCTGGCCGGGGCCGAGATCGTGCTGATGGAGCGCTTCCAGGCCGAGGCCGCCCTCGACCATCTGCGCACCGGCGGCATCACCTACATGACAGGGGTGCCGACGATCTACGCGCGGATGCTGCCCCTGCTGCGCCAGAGCGAGCGCTTCCCGGGCCTGCGCTTCCTGCGCTGCGGCTCGGCGCCGATCACGCCGACCCTGCACCGGCAGATCGAGGACGCCTTCGGCGTGCCGCTCCTCGTCTCCTACGGCCTGTCGGAGGCAACCTGCACCTCGACCATGAATCCGCCAGGCCGGCGCCGCATCGGCACGATCGGAACCGTGCTGGAGGGGCAGAATGTCGGCCTGTTCGATCCCGTTACGGGTCGCCCGGTCGAGACCGGTCGGGAGGGGGAGATCCGCATCTCCGGCCCCGCCCTGATGGCCGGCTATCTCGGGAGCACGGACCAGCCGATCGTGGATGGCTGGCTGCGCACGGGCGATCTCGGCCGCTTCGATTCCGACGGCTTCCTGTCCATCACCGGGCGCATCAAGGACGTGATCATTCGCGGTGGCGAGAACATCTCGCCCGCGCTGATCGAGCGACAGCTCGCCGCCCATCCCGCCATCCGCGATTGCTGCGTGGTCGGCGCTCCCGACGCGGATCTCGGCGAGGTGCCGGTGGCCTTCGTGGTGCTGCGGGAGGGCCAGGGCCTCGACGAGCCGGGCCTCAAGGATTTCGTGCGCGGCTCCCTCGCGCGGATCTATGTGCCGGCGCAGATCCACAAGCTCGATGTGCTGCCGGTCAATGGCGTCGGGAAGACCGATCGCAAGGCGCTGCGCAGCCTGCTGGCCGTTCCTTGATCCGCGCACGCAGGTGACGGTCCTCTCCTGGGCATCACGGCGCCCCCGCCGCCGGGTGGGCACCGCCGGCCTTCAGGCCGCCGCGTCGGCGGCCGGCAACGATAGGACCAGGGCCGCGGCGATCAGGAGCGCGGCCGCCGCGGCGAGGGACGGCACGGTGAAGCTTCCGGTCGCATCGGCTAAGACGCCCGCCGCTACGGGACCGATGACCTGCCCGGTCCCGAATGCCGCCATCATCACCGCGACGATCCGCTGACGATTTCCGGCATGCAGCCGCCGCGCCCCGTCGATGCCGAGCGACGTCAGGGCCACGAACGTCCCGCCGAGGGCGACGGCCGCGTAGAGGATGGCCGGCACATGGGCCGCCAGGACGCTGGCCATCACCCCCGACGCCTCGACGAGGCACGCGAGGGCGAAGCTGGTCTGAAAGCCCAAGCGCCGCTCGACCCAGCCCCAGATCGCGACGGACGGCGCCGCGGCGAGACCGACGCAGAGCCAGACATAGGCCTCGGCCGTCGCGAGTTGCGGCAACGTCCGGACGATCGCGACCAGGAAGGTGGCGGTGATCACGTAACCGAAGCCGAACAGACCGTAGGCGATCACGAGCCGGGCGATCGACGCGGAGGTCGCGGTCCCCGCCTGCGCCCGGGAGGCGGCCGGGGCGGATCCCTGGAGTAGCCAGAAGATCGGTCCCGCGAGCCCCAGGGCCAGCACGCCGCTGATTATCCAGAGGGCACGCCACTCACATCCGGCCTCCTGCGCGATGGACACGACCGCCGCGGACAGCGCGATCCCGCTCCCGACACCGGCGTAATGGAGCGCGGCCAGATCGGAGCGCCCGGTCCGCGTCAGCCGGTCCATGACCAGGGCCGTGGCGAGGACGAAGCCGAGGGCGCTCGCCGCGCCGCCGACGAAGCGCAGGGCGACGAAGGCGGCGAGCGTCGAACACGCGCTCATGGCGACGAGCGTGGCGACGCAGGTCCCCAGGGCGCCGGCGAGCCAGAGCCGGCGTCCCCGGAGCAGAAGCGGGTGCGCCGAGGCCAGGGCGCCGGCGAGGTAGCCGGCGAAGTTGGCGGAGCCGATCAGGCCCGTTTCTGCCCGGGTGAGGCCGAGCCCGTCCGCCATGGCGGGCAGGATCGGCGTGTAGACGAAGCGACCGATGCCGATCGCGACGGCGAGCGCGAGGAAGCCGGCGGCAAGGGCCGGGAACGGCAGCCGGCCTCCTGCCTCCCCCGCGGCCGGGACAGGCGCAGCGGCGCCGCTCACCGGCACCGACCGCCGCAGTTCATGTCCGCAGACCCGCCTGCTTCATCATCGGGATGACCGCCTCGCCGAAATAGGCGAGGTCCGGCAGGTAGTCGAAGAAGTTGACCTGGACGCCGTCGCAGCCGGCCGCCTGCAGCTTCACGAAGCCTTCGACGATCTGCTCGGGCGTGCCGACAAGGTGCACGTTTCCGCCGATCACCCACTGGGCGCGGCTGTGACCGCGCCAGGACTTGGTGTCCCCACCCACGAAGGTCTGGACGAAGTTGTCGGCCGCGACGGGATCCTCGTGCTCCAGGATGCGGCGGTAGGCCTCCTGCGCCTCCTTTTCGGTGGGGCGGCAGATCACGTGGGGGTTGATGATCGTCTTGACCTGCCGACCCAAGGAGGCGGCGAGGTCCTTGATCCGGGCATTGACCGGCGGCAGGGTCTCGTAGGCCTTGGCGGGCTCGGCGCCGCCGGGGCTCGTGATGAAGATCAGGTCCGAGTGCTTGGCCGCGTAGGCCAGCCCGGCGCCGGACGAGGCCGCGTTGACCAGGAAGGGCCGGCGGGGCCCCGGGCGCGGCGCCAGGAAGGCGTTCTCGGTCTTCCACCAGCGCCCCGCGAAGGTCAGGTTCTCGTCCTCGGCCCAGAGGCGCTCCAGGAGCGTCGTGAACTCGTCGGCCATGTCGTAGCGCAGGTCGTGCTCGATCATGTCGAGGCCGAACATCCGGTACTCGCTCGGCTTGTAGCCCGTGACGACGTTCACGCCCCAGCGGCCGCCGCTGATGTGATCGAGCGCGGCCCCGAACTTCGCGAGATGCAGGGGGTGCCACGCGTAGAGGATGTGCACCGTGTTGATGAGGACGATCCGCTTCGTCATCGCCGCCAGCGCGGTGTTGACGATGATCGGATCGAGCTCGTGCTCGCGGAAATGCATCTCGCCGCCGTAGCCGCCCTTGCCCATCCACTGGGCGAGGCCGAAGGCGAGGTCGAAGCCGAGATCCTCGGCCTGCCGCGTACACTGGGCGAGGTAGTCGAAGGTCCAGGAGGTCGAGCGCGGGGCCCGCGACGGGCTCCAGGCGCCCTCCTGCATCGGCAGGAACAGCCCGAGGATGAGCTTGTTCGGCGCGAGGCGCTCCAGGGGCGAGACCGGCGCGTCGTGGGCGTGCGGCGTGAGGGGGTTCTGCGTGAGCATGCTCGTCACCTTCACGGGTCAGGCGGTGGTCAGGAGAGCGTGGGCTTGGCGCTGGACGCGACGAGGGGTTGGCCAGCGTCCGGATCGGGCGCGCACGGCGCGACCGAGATGTAGTCCTCCTGCGAGCGGTCCTTGAGGAGCGCCGCCGAGATCAGGCTGATCGCCGCGATGATCGCGAGGTAGCAGCTGATCGCCGTGGAGGTGCCGTAGGTGTGCATCAGCCACGTCGCGATGATCGGCGCCGGGCCGCCCGAGGTGAGGGAGGCGAGCTGGTAGCCGATCGAGGCGCCGCTGTAGCGCACGTTCGGCGGGAAGCTCTCGGCGATGAAGGCGGCCTGCGGCCCGTACTGCATGTCGTGGACGACGAGAGAGGCGACCACCGTCAGGGCGATCACGGCCGGGATCGCGCTGTTGATCAACCAGTAATAGGGGAAGGCGAAGACCAGCATCGTGAAGGCGCCGATCAGGTACATCCGCTTCCCGCCGATGCGGTCCGACAGGTAGCCGAACAGCGGCGTCGTGATCAGCGAGGTTGCGGCGGCCGCCAGCACGCAGTTGAACAGGAACGACCGTTCGAGCTTCANCACGCCGGTGCCGTAGGAGAACAAGTAGGTGGTGAAGAAGAAGAACGGGCCCTGCTGTCCGGGCGGATCAGGCA
>NZ_BACT01000107.1:0-8686 GCF_000333255.1 Methylobacterium sp. B1
AAGAACTTGCCCGCCGCGTGCATCACAGTCAGCAGGGCCGTGCGCGGCGCCACGGTGAACAGCACCGAGCCGTCGGTGCGCGCACCCAGCGCCGCCAGCGCCCGGGCGATGTCGGCAGCCCGGTAGTGAATCAGCGAATCCATCGCCACCACGTGGTCGAAGCGGCCGAGACCCGGATCGAGCATGTCGCCGACGCGGAAGTCGATGCGGCCCGCCCCGGCGATCGCCGGCAGCCGCTCCTGCGCCAGCCCGATCAGCGTCGGCGAGACGTCGATCGCCACCACCTCCGCCCCGCGGTGCGCCGCCTCGACGCTGAGCGCCCCGGTGCCGCAGCCGGCATCGAGCAGGCGCAGGCCGGTCATGTCGGCGGGCAGCCAGGAGAGGAGCGTCGCCCGCATGGCGTCGCGGCCTGCCCGCACCGTGGCGCGGATGCGGCTCACCGGCGCGTCCGAGGTCAGACGCGACCACGCCTCGACCGCGGTGCGGTCGAAGTAGGTGGTCAACTCGCCCCGGCGGGCGTCGTAGCTGGCGCTGGCCATTGGTCGGACCCCAAACTCAATCGAAACCGAGGAACTCGAACAGGTCGCGATCCTTCATTGGGACCGCCTCGCAGGGCGGGGCGCCCGACCACAGCGTCTCGGCGAGCCGCATGTACTCCGCGGTCACGGCGTCGAGCTCCGGGGACGAGTCCATCTCGAACAGGGTCGACTTCTTGAGCCGCGAGCGGCGGACCACGTCGAGGTCGGGGAAATGAGCCAGCCGCTTCAGGCCGACCGCGTCGTTGAACCGGTCGATCTCGTCGGTCTTGGCCGAGCGGTTGGCGATGACACCACCCAGGCGCACGGGGTAGTTCTTCGACTTGGCGTGGATCGCCGCCACGATCCGGTTCATGGCGAAGATCGAGTCGAAATCGTTGGCGGTGACGATCAGCGCCTGGTCGGCGTGCTGGAGCGGCGAGGCGAAGCCGCCGCAGACCACGTCGCCCAGCACGTCGAACACCACGACGTCGGTGTCTTCCAGGAGATGGTGCTCCTTGAGGAGCTTCACCGTCTGGCCGACCACGTAGCCGCCGCAGCCGGTGCCGGCGGGCGGGCCGCCGGCCTCGACGCACATGACGCCGTTATAGCCCTCGACCACGAAGTCCTCGACGCGCAGCTCCTCCGAATGGAAGTTCACTGCCTCCAGGGCGTCGATCACCGTGGGGGCGAGGCGCTTGGTCAGGGTGAAGGTCGAGTCGTGCTTCGGGTCGCAGCCGATCTGGAGCACGCGCTTGCCGAGCTTGGAGAAGGCCACCGACAGGTTTGACGAGGTGGTCGACTTGCCGATGCCGCCCTTGCCGTAGACCGCGAAGACCTTGGCGGTCTCGATCTTCAGGTCCGGGTCCAGGGCGACCTGGACGCTGCCTTCTTCCTTCCGGGCGACGACCGGATTGCGGATGGCGATGTTCATGCGGCGACTCCTGTGGTGACGCCTTCGAGACGATCCTCCAGCTCCTCCTCGGCCCGGTCGAGGGCGTCGCGCATCTCTGCGTTGGGAGTCCAGAAACCGCGGCGGTGGGCCTCGATCAGCCGTTGGGCGACCTTGGCGGAGGCGGTGGGGTTGAGGGCCGCCATGCGCTCGCGCATGGCGGGGTCGAGGACGTAGGTCTCGGTGATCCGCTCGTAGATCCAGGGCTGGACCGCGTTGGCGGTGGCCGACCAGCCCACCGTGTTGGTCAGGTGGGTCTCGATCTGGCGGACGCCTTCGTAGCCGTGGCCGAGCAGGCCCTCGTACCATTTCGGGTTGAGCATGCGGGTGCGCGTCTCCAGCGCCACCTGCTCCTCGAGGGAGCGCACGCGCCCCTCCCCGCGGGTCTGGTCGCTGATGTAGATCGGCACCGACTCGCCCTTGGCGCGGGCCACCGCCCGGCCCATGCCGCCGAGGCCGTCGAAGTAGTGGTCGACGGAGGTGACGCCGACCTCGACCGAGTCGAGGTTCTGGTAGGCCATGTCGACGGAGGCCAGCACCGCCTGCATCAGGGCGCGTTGCGGCGCCGGGCGGCCGGTGCGGCCATAGGCGAAGCTCTTGCGGCGCGAGAAGGTTTCGCACAGCTCGGCGTCGTCGTCCCAGCTCCCCGAATCGACAAGGTGGTTGACGTTCGCGCCGTAGGCCCCCTCGGCGTTCGAGAAGACCCGCAGGGCCGCCGTCTCCAGGTCGCAGCCCTGCTCGGCCTGGATCGCCAGGGCGTGCTTGCGGACGAAGTTTTGCTCCAGCGGCTCGTCCGCGGTGGCGGCGAGGTACGAAGCCTCCGCCAGGAGCTTCGTCTGGAGCGGCAGGAGATCGCGGAAGATGCCCGAGAGGGTGACCACCGCGTCGATGCGCGGGCGGCCAAGGGTCTCCAGTGGGATCAGCTCGGCGCCGCTCAGGCGGCCGTAGCCGTCGAAGCGGGGCGCGGCGCCGATCAGCGCCAGCGCCTGGGCGATCGGGCCGCCCTCGCTCTTGAGGTTGTCGGTGCCCCACAGGACCAGGGCAACGCTCTCCGGGCAGGGCTTTCCGTCGGCCGCGAAGCGTTCGAGGATGCGGGCCACCTGCCGGGCACCGTCCGCGACCGCGAAGGCGGAAGGCAGGCGGTAGGGGTCGAAGCCGTGGAGGTTGCGGCCCGTTGGCAGGATCGCAGGGTTGCGCAGCAGGTCGCCGCCCGCCACCGGCGGAACGAAGCGGCCGTCGAGGGCCCGCAGCAGCGCCGGCACCTCGTGGTCCCGGGCGAGCAGCCGGTCGGTCTCGGCCAGACTCGCGAAGGCGGCGCGGCTGGTCTCGTCGGCGGACAGGCCGGAGGCCGTCAGCGCTGCCTCGACGCCGTGCCCGGCCACCAGGGCCTCGATCCCGGCCCGCTCCGGACTCACGCCGTGCGCCGACTCGGCGAGCGCCAGGAGCAGGTCGACCCGCTCGACCTCCGGCGTCCCCGCTCCGACCACGTGCAGCCCGTGCGGGATCAGGGTCTGCTCCAACTCCTGCACGGCGGACCAGAGGGCGCCGACCCGGGCGCCGAGATCGCCGGTCCAGGCCGGCTCGGCGGCCACGAGATCGAGGGCCGCGCCCTGGTCCTGGATCATCCGGGCGAGACTCTCCCGCTCCGTCCCGGCTTCGAGGTCGAGGCCGCGCCAGCGCTCCATCGAACTCTTCAGGTCGATCAGCCCGCGGTAGAGCCCGGCCGCCGCGAGGCTCGGGGTCAGGTAGCTCACCAGCGTCGCGGCCGAGCGGCGCTTCGCGAGCGTCCCCTCCGACGGGTTGTTGGCGGCGTAGAGGTAGACGTTCGGCAGCGCCCCGATCAGCCGCTCCGGCCAGCAGGCCTCGGACAGGCCGGTCTGCTTGCCGGGCATGAATTCGAGCGCCCCGTGGGTGCCGAAATGCAGCACGGCGTCGGCGGAGAAATCCTCCCGCAGGTAGCGGTAGAAGGCCGAGAAGGCGTGGGTCGGCGCGAAGCCGCGCTCGAACAGCAGCCGCATCGGGTCGCCCTCGTAGCCGAAGGCAGGCTGGACTCCGACGAAGACGTTGCCGAACTGCGCTCCGAGCACGAAGATCTCGGCGCCGTTGGTCTGATGGCGGCCCGGCGCCGGGCCCCACTGGGTCTCGATCTCGGCGAGGTAAGTCTCGCGCCGCAGATGGTCCTCGGCCGGAATGCGGGCGTGGACATTCGCCTGAGTGCCGTAGCGCTTGGCGTTGCCCTCAAGGATCGCTGCGCGCAGGGCATCGACGCTTTCGGGGACGTCGACTTTGTAGCCGTCGGCCGCCAGGCCCTTCAGGGTGTTGAGGAGCGAGGCGTAGACCGACAGGAACGCCGCCGTGCCGGTGGCGCCGGCATTCGGCGGAAAATTGAACAGCACCACGGCGAGTCGGCGCTCGGCTTTCTCGGTCCGGCGCAGGGACACCAGCCGTTCGACCCGCTCGGCGAGACGCGCGGCCCGCTCGGGATGGACCCGCATGTCGCGGGAATTGTCGCTGCCCGACGCGGCGGAGCGGCCCCCGAAAACCATCGGGGCGGTGGCGCCGTCGAGTTCGGGGATCGCGACCATCATGGTCGCCTCGACCGGCGACAGGCCGCGCTCACCCGCCTCCCACTGTTCCAGCGTCTGGAACTCCAGCGCCTGGGCGGCGAGGTAGGGCACGTCGAGCCGGGCCAGCATCGCCTCGGCGGAAGCGGCATCGTTGTAAGCGGGGCCGCCGACCAGGGAGAAGCCGGTGAGGGACACGAGGGCGTCGATGCAGGCGCGCCCATCCCGCATGAAGAACGAATCCACGGCCGGGCGGTTGTCGAGACCGCTGGCGAAGGCCGGCACCACGTCGAGGCCCTTGGCCTCCAGGGCCGCGATGACGCCGTCGTAGTGGGCGGTGTTGCCGGCGAGCACGTAGCTGCGCATGACCAGGAGGCCGACGCGGCCCGTCGCGTCCGCCCGGCGCGGCAGCCGAGACGGGTCCGCGCCGATTCGGCCGGGCAGGCGCGGGTGGTAGAGGCCGGTCTCGGGGTAGTCGAGGGGCGCGGGTGCCGCCGGCCCGTCGCGCCAGGCCGCCCGCTCGCCCGCCGCGTAGCGGTGCACGAGGAAACGCACCAGGGCTGCGACGTTCTCGTCGGAGCCCGCCAGCCAGTATTGCAGGGTGAGGAAGTAGGCGCGCACGTCCTGGGCCGAGCCCGGGATGAAGCGCAGGATCTTCGGCAGCTTGCGCACCAGGGCCATCTGCCGGCCGGCATTGCCCTGCTGGCCGGGCTTGCCGCGCAGCTTCTTCAGGAAGTCGAGGGCGCTGCGCTTGGTGCCGCTCATGTCGAAGCGGCCGAGCCGCGTCGTCTTCACCACGTCGCCCGCCGACATGCAGCCAATCATCGCGTCGCAGGCCTCGCGCCGGGCCGCGAGCGCCGGCAGGATCGCCCGGACATGCTCGTCCATAAACAGCATGGCCGAGAGCACGATGTCGGCCTGCGCGATGTCGGCCCGGCAGGCCTCCAGCGTCGCAGGATCGGTCTCCCACTCGGCTGCCGCGTGGAAGCCCAGCACCAGCCCCGGCATATCGGACCGGAGGCGCAGGCGCGCCCGTTCCACCGCGCTCGCCAAATGATTGTCGAGCGTGACGATGACGACGCGGATCGGCGGCCTAGCGGCCGTAATGCGCTTTGGCATCGTAGAGGGTCTCGATCGTGATGAGCGGCAGGTGCCGCTCCCGGGCGAAGGTCTCGGTGTTGCTGCGGGCCTTGCCGCGCACGAAGAACGGGATCTTTCTCAGTTCCTTCTCGGCTTCCGGCGACCACGCGGTCGCGACCGGCCTGTCCAGCAGGATCGGAACGGGCGCCGACGTCGGAGGGGTGTCGGCCGGCGCCCGTTCTCCGGACTCGAGCGCCCCGTCCGCCGGAGTCCCGAAGGACTTGCCGCCGAGATGCGAGGGGCCGACGCCGTCGTGGAATTCGGGATCCTCCCGGAACATGCCGAGGAGGTGCTCTTCGAGGCCCATCATCAGCGGATGGACCAGGGTGTCGAACAGGACGTTGGCGCCCTCGAACCCCATCTGCGGCGCGTAGCGGGCCGGGAAGTCCTGGACGTGGACCGGCGCCGAGATCACCGCGCAGGGGATGCCGAGCCGCTTGGCGACGTGGCGCTCCATCTGGGTGCCGAGCACCAGTTCCGGCGCCGCCGCGCGGATCGCCGCCTCGACGTCGAGGTAGTCGTCGGTGATCAGCGCCTCGATCCCGTGCTCGGCCGCTTCGGCGCGGACCTCGCGGGCGAATTCGCGGCTGTAGGTCCCGAGACCGACCACCGTAAAGCCGAGTTCACGCGCCGCGACCCGGGCGATGCCAATGGCATGCGTCGCGTCCCCGAACACGAAGACGCGCTTGGCCGTCAGGTAGGTCGAATCGACCGACCGCGAGTACCAGGGCAGGCGCGAGCCCGGGCCGTCGAGCACGGGTGCCGGATCGATTCCCGCGATCTCCGCCACCTCGGCGACGAACCGGCGGGTGCCGCCGACGCCGATCGGCAGTGTCTGCGTGAAGGGCTGCCCGAAGCTCTTCTTCAGGTACTCCGCGGCCGACCGAGCGGTTTCGGGGTAGAGCACGACGTTGAAATCGGCGTCCCCGAGGCGGCCGAGGTCGGCCGGAGAGGCTCCCAGCGGCGCGACAATGTTGACGGCGATCCCGAGGGAGTCGAGCAGACGTCGGATCTCGATCAGATCGTCCCGGTGGCGGAAGCCCAAAGCCGTCGGCCCGAGGATGTTGCAGAGCGGCCGCCGACCGGGCTCGCGCGCCGGACGCGGGGCCGGCGGACCGGCGAGCGCCCGGACGAGGCGATAGAAGGTCTCCGAGGCGCCCCAGTTCTCCTTCTTCTGGTAGGCGGGCAGCTCCAGCGGGATCACCGGGATCGGCAGGTTGAGGGCCTTGGCGAGGCCACCCGGATCGTCCTGGATCAGCTCGGCGGTGCAGGAGGCGCCGACGATCATCGCCTGGGGTTGGAAGCGTGCGTGCGCGGCGGCGACCGCCTCCTTGAACAGCTCGGCGGTGTCGCGGCCGAGATCCTGCGCGCGGAAGGTGGTGTAGGTGACGGGCGGGCGGGCGTCCCGCCGCTCGATCATCGTGAACAGCAGGTCCGCGTAGGTGTCGCCCTGCGGCGCGTGAAGCACGTAGTGCAGGCCGGACATCGCCGTTGCGACGCGCATGGCGCCGATATGCGGGGGACCCTCGTAGGTCCAGAGGGTGAGCTGCATGGCGCTACACCTCCAGCAGGGCGCGGCGCCGGAGCGGGCGCACGAACAGCTCGGCGAGGTCGCCGGCCTGCTCGTAGCCCTGTGCCGGCGTGAACAGCAGCTCGATCGACCACTTGGTCGACAGACCCTCCGCCTCCAGCGGGTTGGCCAGGCCGAGGCCGCAGACCGTGAGGTCCGGGCGCGCCGCCCGGCAGCGGTCCATCTGGTCGTCGAGGCTCTGGCCCTCGGTCACCCGCGTACCCTGGGGCAGCAGCTCGATCTCGGCGGCGAGATGCGCCCGGTGCAGGTAGGGCGTCCCGACCTCCACGAGATCCGCGCCGAGTTCCCGGGCGAGGAAGCGGGCGAGCGGCACTTCGAGCTGTGAATCAGGGAAGAAGAACACGCGCTTGCCCGCGAGCTTTTCGCGATGGGGCGCTAGGGCGGTCTCGGCTCGGGTGCGGCCCGGGGCCGTCGCCCGGTCGAAGACGGCCTCAGCGACGCCGAACGCCTCAGCCGCCGCCCGCAGCCATCCGGTCGTGCCCTCGGCACCGAGCGGGAACGGCGCCGGGAGCCGGCGGGCGCCGCGCTCTTCGAGGGCGCGGGCCGTGTCGGCCAGGAACGGTTGGGCCAGGAGGTAGCGCGTGTTGCGCCCGACCGCGGGCATCGTGTCGGCCCGGCGGGCGGGCAGGAACCGGACGTCGCCGATCCCCATCGCGGCAAAAATCCGAAGAAACTGGTCCTCCACCACGTCGGCCAGCGCCCCGACGACCAGGAGCGACGGCGCGGCCGTCTCGACCTCGCGGGGCAGGTCCGGCACCAGGGCGGCGAGGCAGGCATCCTCGCCCTGCGTGAACGTCGTCTCGATGCCGGAGCCGGAGTAGTTCAGGACCCGCACGGGGGCGAGGCGCCCCGACAGCCGTTGCGCCGCCCGGGACAGGTCGAGCTTGATCACCTCCGACGGGCAGGAGCCCACCAGGAACAGGAGCTTGATATCCGGCCGCCGCTCGATCAGCCGGGTCACGACCCGGTCGAGTTCCTCGTTCGCGTCGGCGATCCCGGCGAGGTCGCGCTCGTCGATGATCGCGGTCGCGAAGCGCGGCTCGGCGAAGATCATCACCCCGGCGGCGGACTGAATCAGATGCGCGCAGGTCCGTGAGCCGACCACGAGGAAGAAGGCGTCCTGGATCTTCCGGTGGAGCCAGACGATGCCGGTGAGGCCGCAGAACACTGCCCTCTGCCCCTGCTCTTGGTGCAGGTCGATGCCGCCGCAGGGAGGCTGGTGGATCAGGGGAGCGTTCATGACAGCGCCTCCGCGAGGCGCGGTGCGCGGCTGCCGGTGCCCTCGAGACGGGCGGCGCGGAGCTTCATGAGGAACTGGCCGGCATTGACCACGTAGGTCGCGTAGGCCGCCAGCGCGAGCAGCAGCAGCGCCTGCCCGCTGAGTGCGCCCGTGATGAGAGCCGCGAGATAGGCTGTGTGAAGGGCCAGCACGAGCATGCTGACCACGTCCTCCCAGAAGAACGCCGGTGCGAAGAGCCACCGCCCGAACACCGCCTTTTCCCAGATCGAGCCGGTGACCATGATCGCATAGAGCGCCAGGGTCTTCACGACGACCGAGATCTCAGCGGCGAACTGACCTGCACCGGTGGCGAGGGTGCGCAGCACCAGGACGAGACTGATCAGGAAGATCGCGAATTGCAGAGGCGCCAGCACGCCCTGAACCAGGGTCCAGGGCGAAGAGTCGCGCCGTCGCCGTTCGGCAGGCGTGTAGAGCGGTCGTGCCGGCCGGTCCTCGGGACCCATGCATCCGCTCCCTGGTGCTCGGCGGCGCCAAAGGCTCCGTCGTTGACAGAGGCTAGGGCGAGGGTCCCAGAAGTGTCAAGTGCGCTTGACGGTTTCGGAACATGACAGGTGAGAGATATTTTTTCTTCGAATAAGATCATTGCCAAGATCGCCAGGGAGCGTATCGTCCGGCTCGACGGCT